>CAZTDC010000499.1:0-2607 GCA_964612165.1 uncultured Salinivenus sp. | reverse complement strand
CGCCTGAGATCCACTTTGAGCATGCCTCCCAAAGCGTGATGGGGCCGAAAAAGTCTCGAAATGGAGACCACGTCCGTATCCGAGCCCAAGGGGAAGGCCCAGTGGTCCTCGCCGTGGCCGACGGGGTCGGCTCCCGGCCCTGCGACTGGCGCGCCTCGGAGGTGGCCTGCACCGCGGCCCTGGAGGGGATCGAAGAGGCCTCCGGCGCTCTCCCGGAGCGCATCGAGGCCGGGGTCAAGAAGGCCCACTGGACCGTCGGCCGCGAGACCGGCCGCTGCGGGGGAATGCTGGCCGCGATTGTGGTCGCCGCCTGGCCCCCCGGCGCAGACGAGGTCGCCTGCGCCGGGGTCGGAGACGCTCGCATCTACCGGGTCCGTCCCGGCCGGGCCCAGCAGGTGACCGAGGACGACGTAGAGACGAAAACAATCCGGCAGGACTCCCGCACCTCCCTCCCCGGCGCGCCCTCGACCTACCGGCGGGATTTTCTGACTCAGGCGTTAGGAGCCAGCTACGACCTGGACATCGACGCCCGTCGCATCTCCTTTCCGCCGGGGGCGGGCCTGGCCCTGGCAACCGACGGAGCCTATCCGGTCGGGGGATTCAAGTCAAAGGTGGTCCACCTCTATGAGTCAAACGACTTGCAAGCCGCGCTCAAGGACTGGATGTGCTCCTCAAACATAAACAACCGTGACGACGCGACCCTCGCGCTGCTTCGCCGAAGCGGCCTGACGGAGACGATTCGCGAGCAGTGCCTCCGCCTTCTGGAGCGATCGGTTGATTGCCGTAGCGAAGGTATGGCTCCGCACCTGATGGTGCAGGTCCTTCTCGGCGAGATCGAGCAGGCGCTCCAGGAGGGAGACGAAAAGCGCATTCGCGAGTGCGCCCGCTACATGCAAGTCTATTCCATAGGCCCTGGGCAGGGCGCGCTCGGGGACATCCTGGACCGAATCGCCGAGCATCCCGCCCTCGGTGAGAAGACGTTTGAGCGGGTTCATCGGTTGATCCAGCGAAGCGCGTAGGAATCGGAGGTGCTCTCACTGAAGACGCTTTCACCGGAGGCGCCCTCGCTGGAGGCGCCCTCGCTGGAGGCGTATCCAAGCCCAGTCGAGCGGCGCGGAACGGCGTGCATCGCTACGCAGGCGCGACAGGACGCAGGCGCGACAGCAAGGCTCTCTCGTGGCCTACGACGTGCTTGGGCAGGGGGCGGCTGTTTCAGGGAGAAGTCCGGACTGGGCGCTCGGTTTCCTTTGGGTCGGCGGCGGAGCGCTTCTGAGCGGATCCTACGTCCTTCGGACCCGGGAGAAACGCGCCACCAAGACCACCTGGGGGACAATCGCCACCAGGTAAGCGCCCAGCGCTTGAAAACCCCGGGGCTGGGACTGATGACCGGAGCAGGCCACCCCTGAGCAACGGGCAATGCGTCAACTTCATCACGTCCAAGACATCATGCCCAAAACATGCGGCCCGAGACGCTTCAGGTGGGGGGTCATGTAGTGCGCGATGATAGTAGTTCGCGATCATGGAGGAGCTGAGCTGAGGGGCTTGACTGCGCGCGAAGTCGTTCACGCGGGAGGTCGCATCCGCCCCAGCAGGCTTTGCGGAGACTCGGGGGCACGTCAGTCCGGTCGGTCCCGTCGGGTCGCACTGCTGCACCTTGCGCAGCATCGCCATACCTTGGGTGAGATCAAGGCCCTTCACCGCTGGGGCACTCTTCCGCGCGACCTTCCGCGCGACCTTTCGCGCAAGGCTTCCCCAGCGCACGCGACCTGTGGCCCCCTCGGATAGCCGTAATAGTTGTCTAGCAGCCCTGTGTCAAAGGCTTGCACCGCCCGGAGAGACCCATTCGTGGGCGCCTACCCATTCGGGGCTCTTACATGGACCCTACGCCGGGCCGGGGCTAACGGCTGCTCCCCGCCGACGATCGCTACCTGCGCCGGGGAGATTCCCTCTCTAAGGAATTTTCCTTCTCAGGACCAGCCTTTCCCAACTACCCTTACGCCTCGGCGATTAGGTCGCTAAGGGAGCGCTTCGGCCGGGCCCCGATGTAGCAGCGAGCTTGGTCGGCGCCGGGCTCGGGGGTGCGCCTGTCGTCCCCAATCAGCGGATCCTCGAGGAGGGCGGGGGTAAAGCGGTCGATCATCTTCGCGAGGACCCCCTCCCGCTGGCAAAAGCCCCGGTACGCCTCGTAGAGCCTGGCCTTCACGATCACGTCCTCCGGGGCGCCGGTGACCTCGAGGTAGGCGTCCTTAAAGCGCCCGATCGGCCCGCCTAAGCTGTCCCAGCGCCTGCGCGTCGCCTCCGCCGGGCGGCCCGAGGGGAAGTCCTCTCCCTCGCGGGCGCTCCGCAAGACGCGCCTGAGGCCCTCCAGTGCCCACTGCAGGATGGCGCCTCGCTCCGCCCAAAGGGCCTGCCGGAGCCCCGGGCCCATCCCGCCAAGGCCCATCCCGCCGGGGCCCATCTCGCCAGAGCCCTCCTCCCCAGCCCCGAGCGTTTCGGGGCAGCTTACGAGAAGGACTCTTCGAAAGAAGGGATCTCCGGCCGCGAGCGGCGGTAGATCGCTCGTAGAATAAATGTGCTTTGCCGCGTGGGAGCTGCCCGCAGACGCTC
>CAZTDC010000498.1:0-2614 GCA_964612165.1 uncultured Salinivenus sp. | reverse complement strand
GCTCCTCGCGGACGATGGTGTTGACGGCCCCGACCGCCTCGGCCCGCTCCGTCACGTCGTCGAGCAGGGGACGCACCGCTTCCTTGTGCGGCACCGTCACGTTGGCCCCGAGAAACTGCATCGCCCGAAGGCCCGCCACCGCCTCCGCAATCACAGCGGGCCGTACGGGCGTGGCCACGTACACGGCATTCACCCCCTGCGCCTGGAAGGCCGCGTTGTGGATGCGGGGGGAGAGGGAGTGCTCAACCGGATGGCCGAGGAGCGTGACAACCTGCGTTTCTGCGTTGATGGGCACGTCGGGGGACTGAGATAGGCAATGATTGGCGAATAGCGGACGTCGGGGGAGGCCCCAGACGGAACGGTCGGGATGGGCTGCCTGCGACGGGTCCTCCCCGAACCCTCATATGAAAGGCCCAACTCACACTACAGCCGCTGGGCAATCCCCAGCCCGAGGAAGACGGTCGAGTCCACGTTGCCGTCGACCCGCACCCCGCCGTTTACGTCGAGCTGCGTATCCGGCGTCGCGAGCACCGTGACGCCCCCCTCCACCCAGCTTCGGTTATCGTTCTTTCCGTAGAAGCCCCCGTAGCCGACGAAGGCATCGACCGATGCGGTCAGGCTCCCACCGAGGGCCGCCAGAAAGAGCCCTTCGGGATCGCGCTCGTCCTGAGAACCGGCCGAGTAGAAGAAACTGGCGCCGCTGTTGACGCCAATGGCGAGCCGATCGGTGAGGGCGGCATCAAAGACGAGCTTCACCGTTTGGCGGGCGCGGTCGGCGGCGCCGAGCGTCGTGCCAATCGGAAGGGTCGTGGTCGCGACGCCCCCGAGAGCCGCTTTCGGGGTCTCCAACACCGAGAGCTTGGCCCCAAGAGAGGCTCCGCTATATCCAGTTTCGCCCTCCGTGACAACGTACGACCCCACACCGCCCCGCACTTCCAACCGGTCCGTGACGCCCGTTCGGAGAAGGACCTGCCCGATCTCGTGGGCATTTGCCCCACCGGCCCGATTCAGCGCATAGCCCCCTTTGCCCTGAAGCGTCCCGGGCGCGACGGTCGCACTGCCATCCGCGAACCCCGGCCGGTCGGCCACAATCTGAGCCCCGACAAATCGCCCGGGCAGGAAGCCCAAGAACACGACGAGGATTCCACACAGAAGAACACGCCCGTCAAGCGTGGACATGGGAACGAGCCAATCATCGATCCGGAGTGACGAAGGAGTCAAGCGTAGATCTACGCTCAACGGCCCTTCGCGTTCGGATTGTAGGCCCGCTGCTCATCGGCTGGGAGGCGAGCCTGAGAGAGCGTTTCGATTCTAGAATCGTCGAGCTACGCCAAGGCCGAGGAAGAAGGCATCGCTGACCTCATCGAGCCGAAGCCCAGTGTTTACGTCGAACTGCGTGTCCGAATTGGGGAGAAACGTGACGCCCCCTTCGACCCAGTTGCTATTCGTTGCGTCGGTGTAGAAACCGGCATAGCCCACGTAGGCCCCGGTGGTTTCGGTGACGCCAAACGAGAGCGTGGGAATGAAAAGCCACTCTACGGCCCGGTCGTTCTGCACGCCTGAACTGTAGAAGAAGCCGGCCCCGCCGTTCACAGAAACCGTGATGGTCTTGCCGAGGGCCCCGTCGAAGGCAAGCTTCACTTCCTGCCGGGCCCGGTCGTCGGCGGTGTCAAAAGGACCGGTGCCCGTCGGTAGACCCAGCGACGCGACCCCGCTCAGGGCCCACAGGTCCGTCTGCGTCAGGCGCACCTTCGTGCCGACGGACGTGCCGCCGTATCCATTGTCGCGGGGCGACTCCAGGACGACGTACGAGCCGACGCCTCCGCGCACCTCAATCCGGTTGCTCAGTCCGTAGCGAAGAAACAGTTGCCCAAGCTCATGGCTGTTGCTCCCGTTTCCGTTGAAGGCGTAGCCGAGCCCCGCCTGGAATGTCCCAGGCGCGACGGTCGTGGTGCCGTCACCGAAGCCCGGCCGGTCGGCAGAAATTTGGGCAGAGGACGCAGACGGAAGACCGGCACTCAGAAGGAGAGTGAGGAGCACTGTGAGCGATCCCCGAAGGGAAAAGGAGTGCATCGTGCGCAAAGAGTGGATCTATCGAAGAAGATGCGAGCAGTCGAGCTGGTCGAACGGAACGAGGGACCTCAGACGATCCCGCGCCCACGAAACAATACAGCAAAGAAGACAAGCTACCGAACGACCCCCTCCCGCTCGCCCTTCCGGTACAGCTCGTAGAGCCGATCAATGCCGGCCGGGTTGCCGATGATGGTCACCCGGTCGCCCTCCTCCAGACTCGTAGACCCGGACGGCACGGTGATCTGGCCGTCGCGCCGGACGAGCGCCACGAGCACGCCCGCCGGCAGATTGAGGTCGGCGACCCGTCGACCGATGACCTCCTCCGTGTTAGTTCCCGACAGGAGGTGGAGCGTGAGGTAGCGCTCGTGGTGCAGCAGGCTTTCCTTGACCTCCTGCTCGTCGGTCGCCGCCCGCCACTCGACCAGGAACTGGTCCTCGTCGGTCCGATTGGCGAGCGTCGCCAGCGTGCGCAGGTGCTCTCCCTCGTCCTTTCGGGGACTCACCAGGAAGAAGAAGGCATAGACCGGCTCCGACATGTCGA
>CAZTDC010000497.1:0-2621 GCA_964612165.1 uncultured Salinivenus sp. | reverse complement strand
ACGTACCAACGGCCCCGGATTGCTCCGGAGCCGCAGGCACACAGACTAGTCTTCCTCAATCACGAAGAGCGGCTGGTCGAACTCGACGGGCTCGGCGTCTTCGACCAGGATTTCTTGGATGGTGCCCGACGTTTCGCACTCGATCTCGTTCATGAGCTTCATGGCCTCAATGATGCAGAGGACATCGCCCTCAGAGACCGAGTCGCCCACCTCGACGAAGGGATCGGAGTCCGGCGACGGGGCACGGTAGAAGGTGCCCACAATCGGGGCCTTCACGATATGCTCTTCCGCGGCAGTTTCCGTCTCGGTGTCGGCGGCACCGTCTCCGCCGGCCTCCTGCGCCGAGGCAGACGACGCCCCGTCGTGGGTCGTCTCGCTCCCCGCCGTGGCCGGTTGCTGGCCGCCTCCCGAAGCGGGCTGCTGAGACTGGGCCGGCTGCTGAGGCGACGATTGCGGGGGGTGCTGTCCCTGCTGGGGCTGAGGGGGCGGTGGGGCCTGCTGTTGCCACTGAGGCTGGGGCGAACCGTACCCACCCTGGGCAGCATAGCCGCCCTGGGGAGCATAGCTCCCCTGCCCCGCGTAGCTGGCCGGCTGCATGAGCACCTGCGGGCTGTTCTGCCGAATGGTGAGCTTGAAATCGTCTTCTTCAATCTCAACCTCCGACACGTCGCTTTCAGCGACGAGGCGCAGCAGTTCTTGAATCTTTGAGACCTTCATGCGTCTGGTGGATGTCTGTGAAAACGCTACGGGCACGCATCCTTCTGAATGGAACGGGCCAACAAAGTTGGCTAGGCCAACGCGGTTGGCTATCGCTACACGGTGGGGCCTTCGGCCTCGGAGACGCGCGTCTCGTACTCGCCGGTCTTCGTGTTGACCCGCACGACGTCGCCTTCGTTAATGAAGAGCGGCACGTCAACGGTCGCCCCGCTCTCAAGCGTCGCGGGCTTGTCGCCGCCCTGGGCCGTATCGCCCTTTACGCCCGGCGTCGTCTCGACGACCTCCAGGTCCACTTTCAAGGGCACCTCCGTGCGGAGTGGCTCTTCGGTGTCGGTGCGGAACAGGATGTCGACGTCGCCCCCCTCCTTCAGGTACTCGCGTCCTTCGACTTGCTCCGGCGGCATGGAGAACTGATCGTACGTCTCCTGGTCCATGAAGTGGAGGCCGTAGTCGTCCTCGTAGAGGTACTGATGCTTGCGGCGCTCGACGCGCACCTCATCGACCTTGGCCCCCGCCCGGAACGTTTCCTCTACCTCGTGGCCGTCTTTCACATTTTTGAGGGTCGTGCGCACGAAGGCCCCGCCCTTCCCGGGCTTCACGTGCAGAAAGTCGACGATCTCCCAGAGATCGTCTTTCCAGATAAAGGTCATTCCGTTTCGAAAGTCGCTCGTATCCGCCATACGCCGGTGTCGTTGATCCATTCAGAAAGGATGACGGGCAGGCAATATACCGCGCCGCGGCCTGTGGTGTCAATGTACAGGGATGAATCGATGTCGAACCGTGGCACTCTATGGTAAAATTACGTTCGGCATCTTTGTTGCAGTTCTCGTCCGACGGGCATCGACAATTCATCTGCCAGCCGCCTCATTTCGGGCTGGTTCCACACCTCCGATTATTCCCCGCAAAATAGGGATTCTCTAGAGAATGTCTCCCTGAAAACAGGAATACGACAATTGGATTGCTTTCTCTTTTTTCTATAGATTTTTGAGTCAGCGATTCTACATAGCCATCCACGTCGGCCAACTGTGTCCCTTGCTCGCCGTGTATCGCCTCTCGCTCAGGAACATCGGGGCCGTCCGCTCGCTCGCTGTGAAGACCAGCGAGTACGATTCCGAGCCAGGACGTTCCATTCGGCAACTTAAACTTTTTTTGTCTCCTACTCTCAAAAATCGGCAATCAGCATGTACGTCGCTCTTGGGCTTCTCGCTTTCTTAATGCTCTTAACGATCCTCGTGATCGGAGGGATTGGGGTATACGCCGTAGTTCTATACAATCGCATCGTCCGCCGCGAAAATCAGATCGACGATGCGTACGGCAGCATCCAGGCCAACCTGAAGAAGCGGCACGACCTGATTCCCAATCTGGTCTCGACGGTCAAGCAGTACATGGACCACGAGAGCGAGACCCTGGAACGAGTGGTCGAGCTGCGCAACCAGGCGCAGTCCGGGGACCTGTCGGAGCAGGAGCGACAACAGGCAGAGGCCCAGTTGTCACAGGCGCTCAGCGGGTTGATGGTGCAGGTGGAGGACTATCCCGACCTCAAGGCGAGCGACAATTTTGAGCACCTCCAGCGCTCGCTCAATGAGGTGGAGGAGCAGCTTTCGGCCTCCCGACGGTTCTACAACGCGGCCGTGACGCAGTACAACGACAGCATCGAGACCTTTCCGGCCAACCTGATCGCCCGTGCTTTCAATTTCGAGCAGCGGGAGGTCTTTGAGACCGAGGAGCAGGAGCACCGGACGCCGGACGTAGAGGGGCTCTTCGAGGAGTAAAGCTTTTTCCCACCCATCGTGTGTCGGGCGCCTGCAAGTCAGGACTATACGTCATTTGCTTAGAGCTCTCAGTTCGTATGAAGACCC
The DNA here is from genome assembly GCA_964612165.1 of uncultured Salinivenus sp. Lineage (GTDB taxonomy): Bacteria > Bacteroidota > Rhodothermia > Rhodothermales > Salinibacteraceae > Salinibacter. The sequence continues at coordinate 45 of CAZTDC010000497.1, read as the reverse complement.
TCGACGAGTTCAAAACGTTCTACGAGGAGGACCTTGCCGAGGCGA
>CAZTDC010000496.1:0-2621 GCA_964612165.1 uncultured Salinivenus sp. | reverse complement strand
GGGGCCACTGGCCGTAGCCGAGCTGCTGGTACGCTGAGCGAGGACTCTTGCCCTGTTCCATCCGGCGGCTCGCATCTCGAAGGACCGCAGAGGCGTGCTCCTCAGTCCGGACCTGGGTGGTCCCGCGCCGGGTCCCCGCGATGACGCGGTCGCTTTCCCTCGTGCTACTGGGAGCATACGTCGCCCCGCCGACGGCGAGGAGGGGACGTGCCCGCTCGGGATAGGTTCGCCCCTTCAGCTGCCGGAGCACGGTCAGCGACTGGGCGTAGCGGACGGACCTCTGTTCGGCGAGGTAGGTACCGCTCGAGTCCTGGAGCGTCTCCAGGGGCAGGTAGCCGAGCGCGCCGGTGGGCACGGCAATGAATTCAGTCGTGCTCCCGATGGCGTCTTCGACGGGCTCGACCAGCAGGCCGTGCAGACGCTGCGAGAGGTCGTTCTGGATGGAGGGATCCCCCTGTTCGCGGGTCAGATAGTAGCGGTAGAGGCGGATCACCTCCGCGAGGCTCGGGGCCGCATCCTGACGGGCGTCCCCAGCGGCGTTCCCCGTAACGGCGGCGGTAAGGGGGCCTTCTGTTCGCCGCAGGCGGGCGAGGGGCGTCGAGTAGTTGTCTCCGACCGCGGTCCGAACCGCCGACTCGGGCAATTCACGGGCGACAATCGTGTCTGTGGTTGCTATGATCGCGGTGAGGGGCCACTCCGAGTCGGCGTTGGCGTAGAGGAGGGCGGCCTCGTCGGGACCGATCATGCGGCGGAGTTCGCCGACGGACGGAAGGGCAAAGGTCGTGTCGCCGGTCGCCGTGTCCGCGAGGCGGTCGGCGAGGAGGCGAGCACGAGCCTGCTCGATTGAGCGGAGGGCCGAGTCGGGGCGTCCCGAGCGGACGTGAGCAGCCGTGAGGGCCTGGTAGGCGTCAATCTGCGTCGACAGCAACGAGCGCCGGGCGTCCGGAGAGGTGGCACTCAATCGAAGCTGTTCTGCGCGACGAGTGGCTTCGGAGAGGGTATCGGTGGCGGCCGAAAGGTGTCCTGTTTCGAGATGAACCATTCCGATGCTTCGCAAACTGGCCGTGATCCCGGACCGGTGACCGATTTCCTGCCGGATTTTAAGGGCCGCCCGATACTGGTTAAGCGCCTTCTCGTACCGTCCGCGTTCATGGTGAACGATGCCAATGTCGTGTAGGGAGCCTGCAATTCGTTGCTTTCTCCCAATGTCTCGTTCGATCTGAAGGGCGTTTCGGTGGTGGGTGAGTGCTTCTTCATAATTGCCCTGTTTCAAGTAGGTCTTTCCGATACTATTCAGCGTACTCGCAACTCCTTTCCGGTCATCAATGTCTTTTCTGATCTCAAGGGCTTCTCGGTATCGAGGGAGGGCCTCCTCGTACCGCCCCTGTTTGCCGAGAACGTTTCCGATATTATCAAGGGTGATGGCGATGCCTCGTTGGTCGCCGAGCTCTCGCAGGATCTGAAGAGCCTCCTCCTGCCGGAAGAGGGCCTTCTCGTACTGTCCCTGTTTGAGATGGACCGTCCCAATGTTGCTGAGTGAGGCCGCGACTTTCCTTTGACTGCTGAGCTCCCGCCTAATCCGAAGAGATTCTTCGAAGCGGTTGATTGCTCTCTCGTAGCGGTCCTGAGTCGCGAGTGTGACTGCGATGTTGTTTAGTGTGGATGCAACGGCCGGTCGATCCTCACGGGCACGGTCGATTCGAAGCACCTCACGGTAGCGGGCCAGCGCCTCCTCAAACCGTCCCTGATTCCGGTGAACAAGGCCAATGTTGTTTAAGGATTGGGCAATTCCTTCCCGGTGGCCGAGATCCCGCTCGATCTGGAGAGACTCCTCAAACCATTCGAGCGCCTCATCAAAGCTGGACTGAAAGAAATGCGTGATCCCCACACTCTTAACGGCTGTGGCGATCTCCGTTGAATCGGAAAGTGCTTTGTAGCCTCGGAGTGCCCGGCGGTAAAATCCGCGTGCTTCCTCTGGATTTTGCCGTTGAAGCGATTGGCCCTCTGCCTTTACTGAGTCAGACCACCGGTGCAGCCGGGCACTGTCAGTGGGGGTCGGCGGCTGGGCGCGCATGAAACGGTCAAGCGCGGTTCCGAGCGAGTCAACTGCTTCTGCGCCCGACACTGGATCGATGCTCTGGGGCGTGGTTGTCGACACCGAATCTGCCGGCGCGTCCGAAGAGGAGGTCGACTGCTTGCATCCCCACAGGAGCGGCAGGAGGACCAGGGGGAGGATGTACACACCGAGCGAGAAGAGGCGAGGTCGCATGACGAGGGCGGACTGAACCGTCTGCAGGAACCAGTCAGAGGGCTGTAATGGGAAGCACGGGGCATTTTCTGTCATGCAACATTCATACCGATAAGTGCAGGCAGAACGTTGTTCGTCCCCCCTTCTACGCCACCGGCACCTCGATCAGGCTCATGCCGTCGCCGATGGCATTGTTGAATGCGTCTCGGAGTTCGTCCGGCGTGGTGGGGCGGTAGCCGTCGATATCGAAGCTCTCGGCGAAGGCCGGGAGGTCCGGGTTCGTGAGGCCGGTGCCGAAGGCCTCGCCGGTGTGGTCCATCTGCTTCTCCGAGATGAGGCCGTAGTCGTTGTCGTTGAAGACGATGATCGTGTA
>CAZTDC010000495.1:0-2628 GCA_964612165.1 uncultured Salinivenus sp. | reverse complement strand
ACGTCGTCGCTGAACGTGGGGATCGCCTGCACGATCGTCAGCGCGTTGAGCCACGCAAAGTTGCCGGTGAGCAGGAGCCACCCCTGGAAGCCGATCGTGGCCAGACCCCCGATGGCGGCGTACGGCTCGGGGGCGAAGTAGAGGAACGGCACCGCGAGCTCCACGACGTGGTTGCCGAGCGTCTCGAGGCGATGAAAGCGGTCGGGGAGGTGGTGGGCGTGCCAGCTCAGGGGGTTTGGGATGGGCTGCGTCTCGTAGTGATAGTCGAGACACGTGAGCTGGCGCCAGCAGTCGTCGCCCCGCAGCTTGATGAGGCCGGCCCCGAACATGTTGCGGAAGAGGAGCCAGTTCAGCAGCCAGATCATGACGACGGGCGGCTCGCTCGGGCCCGCCCCGAGAAAGATGGCAAGGAAGCCCGTTTCCAGCAGCATCGACTCCCAGCCAAAGCCGTAGAACTGCTGACCCGCGTTGACGAACGACTGGTACAGTCCCCAGAGCAGGGCCCACAGCAGCATGGACGCGGGTACGGCGTAGGGTGCCGGCAGCCAGTACGGCCCGGCGCCCAGTGCCACGAGCGACAGCCCGACGCCGGTCCACGCCGCGATCCCGATGGCCCGGTCGGAGGGAAGAAAGTAAAAGAGACTCGGTCGCTTCGTGAACGACCACCGCTTCACGTACGCGTCAATCGAGAGGAGCCCGTCTTCCCCCACCAGCGGACGAAACTGATTGGCCGCAACGAGAAACGCCAGCAGGTAGATCGCGGCAAGCCCCCGCTGGAAAAGAAACCGAACGAGCCAGTAGCTCTCCGTGCTCCAGTCCATGATTCGGGAGAAGGCCTCATTTGGAGCTCCGTCTTATACGACGTCCCCAGCGACTCCGATCCAGGTGAGCGCCGGTCGTTGCGCCCCCGACGGAGACATTTGAAAAGACGTTGAGGGGGCGAACAGTCCGTTCCGGTTTTGCTTTCGCTACGGTCCCACCTGGGGCACAAGATTCAGACGCGACTCGAATATCTGCTCATCAGTTCCCGCTTCCGTGAATACCTACGCCGTCATCATCCTCGTGGCCCTGCTGGCCGAGTACGTCATTGACATTGTATCGGACGTGCTCAATCTCCGCAATCTGCGGTCGGCGTTGCCGGAGGAGTTTCAAGACGCATTCGACGAGGACGAGTACGAAACGGCAAAGGACTACACCCGAACGCGCACGCGGTTCGGCATCGTGTCCTCCACGTTTGGACTCGCCCTGCTCCTTGTGTTCTGGTTTGCGGGAGGCTTCGAGTGGCTCGACACGCTCGTTCGCGGGTGGGGCTTTGGGCCGATCATCACGGGGCTTCTGTACATCGGACTCCTCGTGCTGGGCCGAAGCGCGCTCTCGCTTCCGTTCTCGATCTACTCGACATTCGTCATCGAGGAGCGCTTTGGGTTCAACGAGACGACGCCCAAAACCTTTGTCCTGGACCTCCTCAAGAGCCTCGCGCTCGGGATCGCAATTGGCGGGCCCCTGCTGGCGGCCATCCTCTGGTTCTTCCAGTCCACCGGCCCGTACGGCTGGGTGTACGCGTGGATCGTGGTGACGGCGGTGATGCTGATCCTCCAGTTCTTCGCCCCCCGCTACCTGATGCCCCTCTTCAACGACTTCGAGCCGCTGGAAAAGGGCGACCTCCGCGAATCGATTCTATCGTACGCCGACTCCGTCGACTTTCCGGTCAACGAGGTGTACGTGATGGACGGGTCGCGTCGATCGAACAAGGCCAATGCCTTCTTCACCGGCTTCGGGTCCAACCGGCGCATCGTCCTTTTTGACACCCTCGTCGAGGAACTATCGGTCGACGAGTTGCTGACGGTGGTTGCCCACGAGATGGGTCATTACAAGCTCCACCACATTCCCCAGCGCATCGCCATCAGCGTCATTCAGACCGGGGTTCTCTTCCTGTTGCTCTCGGTTTTCCTCCAGGTCGAAGGCCTCTTCCACGCCTTCTACGTCGACCAGCCCGCCGTCTACACGGGCCTTCTTTTCTTCGGCCTGCTCTACTCCCCGGTTGACGTCCTCCTGTCCATTCCGCTGAACGCCTGGTCGCGCCACCACGAGTTCCAGGCCGATCGCTTCGCCGTCGAGACCACCGATCGGGGCGAGACGCTGATCAATGGGCTCAAGGGGCTCGCCGAGACGAACCTGTCGAACCTCACCCCGCATCCACTCACCGTCGCGCTCGACTACTCGCACCCGCCCCTCCTCGAGCGCATCGAGAGCATCCGGGCGATCCAGCCGGCCTCCTAATTGGGGGAGTGCGTTCCGCGTTGAGGATTTGTTGGGGGAGGGGAAGGGGTTATGCGACGTCTGGGGTCGTTTCGCTTTGCCGGCGTTCCCGATTCTGGTAGAGCCGCTCGACGATCACCATGTGGGGGAGCGTCATCACCGCGATGATGATGAAGAGGAGCGCGATCATCTGGTCCGTTGACCCGAACGCCTGCGTCACCCAGTAGAGCACGCCGAGGCCCACGAAGGGGAGAATCGTGAAGAGGGCCGCTTTGCGGTAAAAGGCACGGAGCGTCTCGGGCGGGGTCTCCTCTCGCCGGAAGAAGCGAAGCAGCTCCAGGATGTGGCCCAGCGAGTGCCACAGGCCGA
>CAZTDC010000494.1:0-2630 GCA_964612165.1 uncultured Salinivenus sp. | reverse complement strand
TGCAGCTCCGAGTCGCCCTCCAAGTCCTGCCGGCTCCCATCGGCTTCAGAAACGATCCAGCGCCGCCGGAGCAGTTGAACCTCCGCCGAGCCCGTGTTCTCGATCGACACGACGTAGCCAAACGTAAACTGGCGTTTCAAAAAGTCCGTGGGCTCGTCCAGATAGATGGGTCGGACAGTCAGTTCGATGTCCCGTTTGGTCGTCGCGTACGAAATCATAGACACAGAAAACCGATTCTTGGAGCGCAGACGAATGCGTCTCAATTGCTACAACGTGGTGCAAACGCCGTGTGAGTTTACACAGAATTGTGTCACGACCTTGTAACGAATACGGAGATTTCCCGCGACCTCTTCTGCGGAAGCCCTTTCATGAGAGCGAGATTGTTGACGCCGATGCGTCCGTCTTCTTGTTTGGGGGCGCTCCTACGATGGGAAGCTGCGCTGGAGAAGGGCGCCCTCTCCAGCATTTCGTGTATCATTCGATGGTATCATAATCGCGTTTCGTCCGCATGGCTCCCACCCCCGACGCCTTCGCGCCCTGGACGCGCACTCGCCTCGCGGCCCTCAACGCCCAGTTTGAGCCCCGCTCGCCCAAGGTCGTTCTCGACTGGGCCACCGACACCTTTGGCGACGACCTCGTGCAGGGGACCGGCTTTGGCCCGTCGGGCATCGTCATCATGCACATGCTGGCGGACCTCCGACCCGGCACCACTGTCTTTTATCTTGACACGGATCTTCTCTTTCCCGAAACCTACGAGCTGAAAGACGAGCTCGCCGAGACAATCGACGTGGACGTGACTCGCGTTCATAGCGGTCTCTCCCTCGACGAGCAGGCCGAGCAGGAGGGCGAGGAGCTTTGGAATCACAATCCGGACCGCTGCTGCCACCTCCGCAAGGTGCAGCCCCTGAAGGAGTTTCTGCAGGACAAGCGCGCCTGGATCACCGGCCTGCGCCGCGACCAGTCGCCCTCCCGGGCCGACGCGCCCATCCTGAAGTGGGAACCTCAGTACGGTGTGCTCAAGCTCAATCCGCTGGCCACCTGGACGCGTAAGCAGGTGTGGAAGTATCTCTTCGAACACGACCTGCCCTACAACCCGAAGCACGATCAGGGCTATCCCAGTCTCGGCTGCGTGCCCTGCACCGAGCCGGTCGATGACGCCGACGGCTACTCGCGAGAGGGCCGCTGGAGCGACGCCGACAAGACCGAGTGCGGCCTACATACCTCCTGATTTCGGTTCCAGATTGACCGGTTTGGCTCTCTCCGGAAAGTTCAGTTCGCTTCCAGGATGTGCCCTCCGACATGCGAGAGCGCGTTGAACGTTTGACGTTGGAACGTTGCAGGTGCGCACCGACGACGCGAGAGTAACGTTCAACGTGCCAACGTTCAACATGCAACGAGAGAGGTACCATGAAACGACGGTGTTACGTCCGGTGAACCCTGGTTGAAAGCAGCAGCGTCGACTGGCGGAATGTGCGCCTGCGCCCGAACGATCAGTCGAGAGGGGCGTTGGACGATCCGTCAATTTAGAACCGATCTAAACCCTCGCTGCGGATGAGCACGCCGACGGCCGACACCGACGTTCAGGAAATTCCCGAGGCCACCGTTCTCTTTGCGGGCGACTCCGGGGACGGGATGCAGATTACCGGCTCGCAGTTCACGCTGGCCTCCGCCTACGCGCACAACGACCTCGCCACGCTGCCGGACTATCCGGCCGAGATCCGCGCGCCGGCTGGCACCACCTACGGCATAAGTGCCTTCCAGCTTCACTTCGGGGCCGTTGACATCCACACGCCCGGCGAGAAAGTGGACCTGCTCGTGGCCATGAACGCTGCCGCCCTGAAGGTACACCTGCACCGCGTGCGGAAGGGCGGCACCGTGCTCGTCAACGTCAATTCCTTTGAGGAGAAGGACCTGAATAAGGCCGACCTCGACAGCAACCCGCTTACCGACGGCACGCTCGACGAGTACGAGGTCTTGGAGGTGCCGCTCACCAAGATTACCCGCGAGGCGCTGTCCGACACCGACCTGTCGATTCAGCAGATCGACCGGTCGAAGAACATGTTTGCGCTGGGGATGGCGCTCTGGATGTACTCGCGCCCCGTGGAGCCGGCGAAGAAATGGATCCGGCAGAAGTTTGAGGACGACCCCGAGATCCGGGACGCCAACCTGACCGTTCTCAAGAAAGGGTTTCACTACGGCGAGACCATCGACGCGGCGGCCGTCCGCTATGAGGTGAACGAGGCCGCGATGAAGCCGGGCACCTACCGGGCCGTCCGGGGGGCGGAGGCACTGGCGCTGGGCCTTGTGGCCGCTCGCGTGAAGAGCGAGCTTGGGCTCTTCTACGGCTCCTACCCCATTACGCCCGCGTCGGATATCCTCCACGAGATCAGCAAGCACAAGAACTTCGGCGTCATCACCTTCCAGGCCGAGGACGAGATCTCGGCCGTCTGCTCGGCGCTCGGGGCGGGCTTCAGCGGCAACCTCGGCGTGTGCGCCACCTCGGGGCCGGGCGTGGCCCTCAAGACGGAGGCCATCGGGCTCGGCGTGATGACGGAGCTGCCCCTCGTCGTCATCGACATGCAGCGCGGCGGGCCCTCCACCGGCCTGCCCACCAAGCCGGAGCAGGGCGA
>CAZTDC010000493.1:0-2638 GCA_964612165.1 uncultured Salinivenus sp. | reverse complement strand
CATCCACCGGATACCGGTCGGCGTGGCGCATGGGCGGGGTCTCCACCGAGCGGGCAAAGCGGAAGTAGTAGTGCTCCGAGCGCGCCCAGGCATTCTTGTCCAGAAAGAAGTCGTCGCGTCCCTCGGTCTCGTTGAACGTGGTCGTTCCTTCGTCGAACCAGGCGAAGGCCTTCTCATTGGTCCCCACGATCATGGGAAACCACTCGTGACTGATCTCGTGGTAGGTGACGCCGAAAAGCGCCTCGTCCGAGTCGGGATCCCCGATGTGCGTGATCATCGGAAACTCCATGCCGCCCCCAATCGGCCCCTCGACCGTCGTCATGTGGGGGTAGGGATACGGGATCAGCATGTCCGAGAGGTGCTCGATCGAGAACTGCGCAAACTCGGCGGAGCGCTCCCACGTGGTTTTCTCGGGCCGGTAGAACGCGTGAATCATGCTGGTCCCCTCGCCGGTCTCGGCGGTCGTCGCGTCCCACACGAAGTGCTCGGAGGTGCCGAAGGCAAAATCGCGCACCTGCTCCGCTTCAAAATTCCAGGTGAGCGTGTTGCCGCTTCCCGCCTCGGCGGTGGCCGTACCCGCGCCCCGCTCCGTGCTGTCCACCACGCTCACGATCGCATCGGTCTGCCGCGCACGATCGAGCCGCGCCCGAACGGAGTCGGTGAGAACAGCTTCGGCGTTCTGGAGCGTCCCGGTCGCCCCTACGAGCCATCCGTTCGGCACCGTCACTGACACGTCGTAGTCGGCCCACCCCATGTAAAACTCGCCGTCCCCCTGGTAGGGCTGGGCCGTCCAGCCCTGCACGTCGTCGTAGACGGCCATCTGCGGATACCAGTACGCCAGGTAATACACCTCTCCGTCCTGCCCCATCCGAAAGTTCTCCGCCCCAGGAATCTGGAAGTGCCAGTCCAGTTCAAGCGAAATCGTAGAATCCGGCTGTAGGGAGGTCGGCAACGCGATGATGAGACGGGTATCGCTGACCGTGTACCCCCGCCGCTGCCGCCGAAGTTGCCCCATTGACGACACGCGCTGCAGCGAGTCGACCCCGGCGAGGTCCAGCCGGTCGAGCGTCATGCCCCCTGTCACCTCAGCGTTTCGGTTTCGCATCGCGCCCTCCTCGTGAATGTTCTGCCGGAGGTGAAGCACCAGTTGGCGCAGGGTATCGGGCGAGTTGTTGTGGTACCGAATCGTCCCGGACCCACGCAGCACGTTGTCCTCGGCGTCGACGGTGGCGTCGAGCTCATAATCGGCCGTGTTCGTCCAGTAGTTGGGCCCAGGCTTACCGGAGCGCGTACGGGTGCCCTCTTGTACGGCCTGCTGAAAGCCGGGATCGGGGGTAATCGGGTACGGAATCGCCCGCCGCTGCTGCATCGTCGCATCGGAATCGGAGGTTTCCGCGGGCTGGGCAACGGCCGCCCCTGCTCCGAGGAGCGTCAGAGCGAGCATGCTGAGCACGAGACCGAGGCGCATGAAACTGGACGGTTTGTTCTTCAGACTGAATCGACGGAGGCTCTACGGCACCGGCGGGCGGGGGATCCTTGGCCCCGACATTCTCACGTCGAATTTCTCTTCTGCCTACTCCCCTGTTGACGGGCCACCGTGACGCTGGAACCACTCGAGCACGTGGGCGGCCTTCGCGGCAAGATGACTGGGCCGGGCAGCGATGCCGTGCGACGCACCCGGCACCCGAACGAGCGCCGTCTCCACCTCCCGCAGCTTCAGGGCCTGGTAGAACTGCTCCGACTCCGACATCGGCGTTCGGTAGTCCTCCGTTCCCGTCATCAGCATCGTGGGCGTCGAGACCTGATCGACGTAGGCGAGCGGCGAGCGCTCCATGTAGTGGTCCTCGTGCTCCCACGGCATCCCGGGGAACCAGTACTTCACGCCGTACGGATACATGTCGGCCGTGAGCGCCCAGCTGTACCAGTTCACGACCGGCTTGGCCGCCACGGCGGCGCGGAAGCGATCGGTGTGACCCACGATCCAGGACGTAAGCACACCGCCCCCGCTGCCCCCGGTCACGAAGAGCCGCTCCTCATCCACGTAGCCGCGCTCGATGACCGCATCCACACCGGACATCAGGTCGTCGAAGTCGTGCCCCGGATAGTCGTGGTGGATGGCGTTGCCAAAGGCCTGCCCGTAGCTGGTGGATCCGCGCGGATTGGTGTAGAGCACCACGTAGCCGGCAGCCGCGTAGAGCTGCACCTCCGTCGAAAAGTAGGGACCGTACGAGGCGAAGGGCCCGCCGTGAATCTCCAAAATGAGCGGATAGCTCTGCGACGGGTCAAAGTTGGGCGGCTTCACGATCCAGCCCTCAATCGTCTTGCCGTCGTGGGAGGACTCGTAGGTAACCTCCTCGACGCTCCCAATCTTGACCTGATCGAAGAGGTCATCGTTCAACGACGTTAGCACGCGAGCCTCCTGGTCGGCCTGCGCCACCGCCACGTCCGCCGGGCGCTGCGCCGTGGCGTGGGTGTAGGCGACCCGTCCGTTTGTCGCGAGACTGAAGGAGCCGCTCGTGTAGGGACGGCCGAGGGAGGTGCCGCCCACGTTCTCGGCCACGACACTGCGCGCCCCGTCGAGCGACACGCGGCCGATCTTCGTCGAGCCCTCGTCGACGTACTGAAAGACGATGTGCTG
>CAZTDC010000492.1:0-2639 GCA_964612165.1 uncultured Salinivenus sp. | reverse complement strand
CAGGAGGGCCGCGAGGCGTGTGGGGGGCAGGGTTACCGTGCCGACAACCGCATCGCCGCCCTGAAGGCCGACACGGACGTCTTTACCACCTTCGAAGGGGACAACACGGTGCTCATGTTGCAGGTGGCCAAGGGGCTCCTCTCCGACTTTCGCCGGGAGTTCCGCGACATGAACCTCCTGGGCATGGTGCGCTTCATGATGGATGAGGTTTCGACCCGAATTTCAGAGCTCAATCCCGTCGTGACGCGCAAGACGGATTCGGATCACCTTCGCAGCCTCGACTTCCATCAGGCGGCGTTTCAGTACCGGGCCGATCAGATGCTCCTTTCAGCGGGACAGCGGCTCCAGCGCCGCATCAAAGAGGACGACATGGAGCCGTTCGACGCGTTTGTGGACGTGCAGGACCACCTCGTCCAGTTGGCCCACGCGGAGGCCGAACGTGTCATTCTGGATCGGTTTGCGGCGGCCGTCGACGGGGAATCGAACGAGGCCCTCCACACGACCCTCGTCCGGCTCCGCCAGCTCTTCGCCCTTTCCCGCATCGAGAACGACCTGGACTGGTTCCTGGAGGCGGGCTACGTGGAAGGCAGTAAGGCGAAGGCCATCCGGGGGGAGGTGAATGACCTCTGCGATGAGCTGCGACCGTCGGCGGAAGGCCTGGTTAACGCCTTCGGCATTCCGGATGCCTGCCTCGCGGCGCCGATTGCGACGGAGGACTTTCCGGCTTAGATGATGCTGGATGGGGCGAGGAGCATTTTTTCGGCCCACTTCCCAGATTCGTCGAGACGAGTATACGGGCGCCGGCCAACATGCTTCACCAATCAGCCGCGAATCGTACGTCGTGGGAGAGTGTGTCGGCGGGGAGGTAGGAGAGAGGCGGTGGGAAGTTTCGATCCTATCCGTGCAGAAATACCCCGTCGATTCGACAGTCACGATGACCGGATTGGGGACATCGAGGCGGACGGAGGGCTACCGCAGGTTGTTGAGTCGATCGAGCAGGGCGTCGATCCGGGTGTGAATGAGGTGCTCGTTCACTTCGGCGGCCGGAAGCGGGTCGTAGAGCAGGGAATGGTACTCCTCTAGCTCTCGAAGGATGGCCTCACGGTTCTCGCTGTGAGGATCGACCTCGGAGTCGGACGTACGGGACGGATGGGACGTCTGCATTGTCGGGCGGTCCTCTGGATAAAAAGGATTCCGGAATCGGTGTCCGGTGTGCGGTGGATCTCAGGTTCTCGAAACGTTTGCACATCGGAAGATGAATGGTCGTTCTGGTATACCTGCAAATGCTATTCCTTCTTTTCGTCTACCCTTCTTGCCCCTCAAAAATTCGGAAATCCATGGGATTTGGGAATGTCTGCTTCACTACCCCGCCGAGACCACCGGATGAAGGATTGGGGACGGGCGGCTATCCCTCGTGCATCGACCCGACGGCATGCGGTCGCGACTGCGGCGGCCCGCCATGACGGGATCCTGAACCGCCATCCCCCCGACGAGCCGAGTAACTTGGCCAATAGGGGCTACACATGCTGATAGTGGCGGGACAGCCCCGTCTGGACACCTGGAACTGGAAGGGGACGACGGTCCAAGGCGGGATCTCGCGCCCCGTTCGCTGGATCGCCCTTGAACAGATCCGCGCGCCGAAGTACATTCTCCGGAACCGAGGTGGGAGGATGGGGCCGCCCGGTTTGTACGGGGGAGGGCTTGAGGTAGAGATAAAACGCCGTTTGCGTTGCCTGTACGAACAGGGGCTGCGTCAAGAAGAAGCAGATCTGTAACTACACGCCGAGTCCGAAGGAAGGCAGGCCCGATGAGACCGATGAGTTGGGCTCCCCCTCGCCATCAACGGGTCGTGGCGGAAGGCGTAGGTGCGCACGGTCACGTTCCGAAGGGGCTCCAGTTGCGGCACGGCCTGTGGATCAAGACGAGGCGTCTCGCACCTCGCGATGGGTCTGGATGAAACGGGCCCACCGGGCCGGCTCCTCCAGCCGCAGGGCGACCCGCTCGTCATCCGTCAGATCCAAAAGCAGGCGCTGGTTCCCGTAGTCGGTCTCCTCGATCTGTTCCAGAGGGATGCGGCGGTGATGGCGGCCGTCGAGGGCCCAGCCCAACAGCTCCAGCCGGTCGGGGTACAGGTCGATTCGGCTCCAGAGCAGCCACCGGTCCTCCACGCTGAAGGACGTGGTGCGGAGCGGAATGTCGGGGAGGGTGAGGAGCACGGCACGACTCGATGATCCAGAGAACTGGAGTGGCAATGGCAGCCGATCCCTCTTCGAACAAGGGGGATCCAGGCCCATCAGGGGGCGGCCCGAGGAATCCCGGAGTTCAGGGCTTCTACGGCGACCAGTCGGCATCCCCGGCCAGGGGATCATCCGGGGTGATCTGTGTCGCCTCTGATCCATCCGCGTTCATCGTTTGGATGGACCCGTCTCGCGTGAAGGCAATTTTGGAGCCATCCACTGACCAGGACGGTTTGCTCTCCACCACCTCGACGTTCGTCAATTGCGCGAGTCGTCGGGTTTGATCGTGTAGAGGTTGCACAAAAACGCGTCGTTGCGTTCCGTCGAAAAGACAATTCGATTGGCCGACGACCCTCCGTCCTCCTCCTCGTTCCCGTTTGATCCGGCACTGTCGCAGGAAAG
>CAZTDC010000491.1:0-2641 GCA_964612165.1 uncultured Salinivenus sp. | reverse complement strand
CCGGCACGCCCCGTCTTCTCGCCATTGACCTCAACCGGACCCGGCGCCGGGCCGACCGCGTGACGTACGAATACAAGCTGTTTACCGCCACCGGGGGCGACTGGACGCTCCACCTCTACGACCAGTGGGACGTCGACCCGGACACCGTCGACCGGTTCCCGGCCCGCAAGGGCCTCCGCCCCATCGTGATGGACGACGGGCGCCTGCGGGTCGAGGCTACGCTCGCGGACCTGTCCCTCCGGGTGCGGATGGCTCCACCTACCTTCGCGTTCACTACGGCGGGCAGCCGGTTCGGCACCATCCGCACCGCTCACCCGCGGTACACAATTACCTGGAACGGCACGACGTACGGGGGGCGCGGCGTGTACGAGTGGGTGCAGGGCAGTGGCCAAAACGAGGAGGGCACCGACGAGGAGCAAGCAGAGGCCCGCCGCCAGATTGACGACACCGCCACCTTCGGCCAGTACGACTGGCTGGTGCTCTACGACGAGAGCGGGCGCCTCTGGCACGTGTCGCAGGGGACGCTCACTCAGGATTTTGCCTACCAGCAGGCGGTCGACGAGCGGCCGGACGCCACGAGCGACGTCCTCGTGCGCTGGCTCGCCACCGAGTACGACTCGACGGCCCACGTGCACAGCCCCACGCGCTGGCTCGTCGACGTGCCGGCCTGGACGATGCGCGTGCGGCTCCGCTCAGTAGGCGAGCATCGGGGCCACGGCCCCGAGCAGGCCGACGGCACGCGACCCGTCTACGTGCTCGGCACCGTGGAGGGCGAGGGCCTCCTGCTTGGGCAGGAGCAGGAGGTGTTCGGTCTCGTGGAGCTCATTCAGGACTGATCGCGACGGTCACTTCTCCTTCGTCACAACCTTCGTCCACAGATCGAGGGTCGGAATCTGCTCGTCCTGATCCGGCTTCTCGGGCGTCTGCCGACGTTGGCCTCGGCGGCCCCGCCGGGTTCGTCCCTGACCCGGCCGTCCCGTGACGGAGGGGATGCCCCTGTCGGGCATCGAGAGGTCCGTGTCGCCGTCGCCTGGCTCCGGGGTTTGAAGGCCGATGCCCACCGCGTTCCCCAATGAGGCAGGCAAGCCGTGCCTCCGCCGTGCGGAGCCGCCGGTCCCCTCGCCCACCGGAATCGCGAGCTCGTAGATCAGCGATCCGGGGTCGAGGGTTGCCTTCGCCCGCAGGCCCGACGAGAAGTGAGCAGGAAGGCGGCGTCGCGTCGAGTCGTGCCTCAGGACCGTAAGCTCCGACAGATTGATCTGATCAAGTGCCCCTTCAGGCCGGCCCGACGCCTCCGAGGAGGTCTCTCGCTGCCCGGCCCGCTGGGCCCGCAGTCCGAGCGGATACTGAACGCCGTAGCCGCGCTTCTGTCCGCCCGTCGGGTCCACCCACACAATCAGTCCATTTGCGGCTACCGAGCGAATGAGCGCCCGATCCTGGATAACGATGGCGACGTACAGAAGGCTATCGGTGGGAGACGCGCTCATCGCTACCGATTCCTCGTCGAGGTAGTCCAAATTGCCGCCCCATTCGTCGATTGCCCCGTCTACCGATGGCGGCTCCGACATCGACCGGCTTTGGAGCGTTACCGGGCCGCTGCACGCCCCCATAACGACGAGGCCAGCGAGGGCGAGCACCGAAAACACGAAACGACGAGGGCGTTGAGGCATGGAAGAGGGAGAATTTCGATCAAACGACGAGGGGGCGGCAGCAAATTAGGCGAGAGCCGATTCAAGCGTGCCCACGCGCTCCATCGGTCCTCTTTCGTCCCGTGCCTCTCCGGAGTACTCATTACGTCCGCGACATGGAACGACTCGCTCGATCCCCCTTCCTTCTTCTCACCAGCCTCCTGATTGTTGCACTGGTCGGCGCCACCCCAGCTGGGGCCCAGTCCCCCGACACCGTTGAGGACGCTATTTCGACGGACACCACAAAGGGCGCCCCGTACGTGCCCACGCCCCGGCGCATCGTGTCGCGCATGCTCAAGCTCGCCGATCTGTCTGAGGACGACGTGGTGTACGACCTTGGGAGCGGCGACGGGCGCATCGTGCTCACGGCCGCGAAGGAGCATGGTGCGCGCGGCGTCGGCATCGAGATCGACGGCGACCTCGTTAAGAAGGCGCGGATGAAGGCGCGCCACCTCGGTGTGCACGACCGGGTGTCGTTTCGTCAGCAGGACCTGTTCAAGACCGACCTCAGCGAGGCAACCGTCGTCATGCTGTACCTCTGGCCGGATATGAACAACCGGCTTCGGTCCAAACTCCAGACTCAGCTCGACCCCGGGGATCGCGTCGTGTCCCACAGCTTCGACATCGACGGCTGGGAGGCCGACACCACTGTGACAATCGAACCGCACTCGCCGAAGGGGGGCACCAAGACCCTGTTTCTCTGGACCATTCCCGACTCCGCCGGCACGCAGTAAGCTTCCCCATGCAAAACGGCGCCTACACACTGGCCGTCCTGGCCGTTGGGGTCGGGCTCGCCCTCCTCACCCTGGCCGACGGAACGAGTTTTTACACGTCGCTCGGCTCGGTCCTGGTCCTGGTCGCTTTGCTGCTGGCCGGGCTCGGCAAGGGAATTGATCTTCTGGGCCACGTTCGGGACGGGGCCACCGATCCCGACGATCGGGGCTGATCCGGTA
>CAZTDC010000490.1:0-2642 GCA_964612165.1 uncultured Salinivenus sp. | reverse complement strand
CTCATCGACGAGTCTCAACTCTGGATCCCATTCGTCAGACTCTTTCCACGAGGAGGAAATCAGAGTCAGCCCTGGCTGCATCTTTTCTGGCGATACTGCCCTCACCCCGTGCCGATCGTACCCCTCTCCCCCCATGAGGGGAGCAGGACCAGTTCTTGTGATAGATTGTGCCTGACTCCATGCCCGCTGGGCGAAGGAGCTTGGAAACCATGCCCATCTTTGTGCCGCAATCCCGTAGGCTACTCCGAGCGCGGCTACCGAAAGAACAAAACAGGCTCTTGCTAGAGAGGAAGTCACAACGAACCGTTCGTTTGCGAGAACTACAGGTGACATGGACGACTCACGGTATCCCCAAAACGTCTTTGAATGTCTCTATGTGAGCCTCTGCAACAGATTGCATGCTGAACCCTTCTTGCACAGTCGCTCGCGCATTCCTTCCCAAATCACGGGCCCTCTCTTCTTCTGAATGGAGTCGCCAAATCGCGTCTCTGAGAGCACCACTGTCGCCAGGGTCAACCAAAACCCCATTTTCTCCATCCATGACGAAATCGGGGATGCCCCCCACTGTGGTGCCAATGCAGGGGAGGCCACAAGCCATGGCCTCACACAGGGCGAGCCCAAAGGCCTCACTTCGGCTCGGCAAGACGAAACAGTCGGAGGCCTTCAGGTACTCCTCCACGTTCTCCACGTACCCCGTAAACGTGACGTGCTGGCCGAGATCGTTTTCCTTCACGTAGGCGCGAAGCTCCTCCTCACGGGACAAATACTGGCCGGAGCCCGAGCCCACCAGCACCAAGTGCAGATCCTGCGTCTCTCCCAGCAGTTCCCGCCATGCCCGAAGCAATACCGTGAGGCCCTTTCCCTGATTCAGTTTTCCGGTGTAGGTGAGCAACCATTTGTCCGGAAGCCCCAACTTGGACCGTAGATGGGATTTTTCAGAATCACGAGGCGGACGGAAGCGCTCCGTGTCGACGCCGTTCGGAATCGTTGTGATTTGGCGTTCGTCGACCCCGACCTCCACGTACTCCTCCGTAATGGCGGAGCTAATGCTGATGAAGCGATCCGCCCCCATTAACACCTGATTCCGCAGGCGAATGCCCTCAGCAAGCACTCCGTCGAGCAAAGGACGGCGGCGCACGAAATCGGTCCGGACGAAGTCTCCCTCCAGTTCTCCTTCACTTTCTGATCGCAATACGCATGCCTTGTCGAGCAGCTTGGCCATCAATACCCCGAGCACGCCGAGCACCCGGAGGCCACACACGTAGATGAGGTCGTAGTCCTGCTGGTGCTGGTACAGCGCCTTCGCCGCGGCGGGGATCATAAAGTACTTCCCCAGCCTGGGATATCCAGACGGCGGAACGCGATGCACGTCTGCGCCCTCAATCCGATCAAACGCCGGCAGTGACGCGTCGACGCGACGGGTCACGACGACCACGTCATGTCCCCGGTCAACTAGCTCCCGCGCCAAAAGCTTCGAGTGGGTCTCGGCTCCTCCGACGATCGGATAGAATGCTTCCGCGAGCAGACAAATGTTCACGGTTCGCTCCGGTCTCGCTTAATTCGCAGAATGGACCTCTGTGGAGCTCTTCCCATTCTCGGAGAGGAGCGTGTCGTAGAGATTCTCGATGCGCCTCATCGAGGTCCGGACGTCGTACTGCTTCACGGCCTGCTCGGCCCGTTCGGAGAGACGCTGCGCCCGATCGGGGTCCGTGAGCAGGTCTGTCACTGCCTCCGCAATTGACGCGGCGTCCTTTGGCGGGACGAACATCCCCGTGTCGCCGTCCTCGATCACCTCTTCGACGCCATCGACCGTCGTGGCGACGACCGGGGTGCCGGTGGCCATCGCCTCGAAGACTGTCAGGGTTGTGCCCTCGTAAATCGAGGAGATGACCTTCACGTCCATCAGCTTGTATAGCCGGGGCACATCGTGCCGCTCTCCGGTGAAGATCACGTCGTCGGCGATCCCCAGTTGCCTCGCTTCTTCTTCCAGTGCCCCGCGAAGGGTACCATCTCCGACGATGAGGATCTTCACGTCGGGGACCTCCGTCTTAATGGCCGGGACGGCGTTGAGAAAGTGTGTGATTCCCTTCTGCTCTTCCAGCCGTGCGACGGTGCCTACCACTGGCGCATCGGCTCCAATGCCGAGCTCCTCCGCCGCCTCCGCCGCCGCCTCGTCCGGCACCTCCCGGAATTCATCGAGAGGAACACCGTTGAAAACCACCTCGATATTCTCGGGGTCCACGTCACGGTTCTCTACACAGAATTCTGCCACCGCCTCGCTGTTCACGATCACTTTGTCGTTCAAGGGAGCTAGCAGCCAATCAGCGAGCTTCTGGTACGGAGGCACCGTGGGTAACACGGCGTGCTCGTGCAGGATCGCCGGCACCCCCAGCAGCGCCCCCACGATCCGCCCGAGCGTACACGCCTTGTACCCGTGCAGGTGAAGGAGATTGGTCTGGGTCTGACGCGCCACCCTCGCAATGTCTAAGAGGGACACCGGGTTTAACCGGCCATAGTCGGAGTAGAAGACCCGTCCTCCCTGCTGCTCGATGTAGCGCCCTGCCTTGCTCGGCGCCTTGAGACCCAGAATGTTCATTTCGAAGCGATCGTGGTCGATTGCGTTCGTCCACCACGCCATGAGC
>CAZTDC010000489.1:0-2646 GCA_964612165.1 uncultured Salinivenus sp. | reverse complement strand
AGCGCGTACTTTTCCCCGATCAACCTGACACTGCCATGTTGCGTCTTCGTTCGTCGCTTCTCCTTCTCTTCGTCGGCCTTTGTTTCGGAAGTCTCGCCGCCCCGGCCACCGCCCAGTCCGTCGCCTCCGTCGTCGACGAGATGCAGGCCCGATACACCAAACAGACCGAGACGGTCGACACCTACATCGTAGAAACCAATCTCTACACCTCTTACAACAAGAAGGTGATGATGGACGGCGATCCCACCTACAAGACCCAGACCGAGATGAAGGGCGAAAGTGGCAACCCGATTGCAACCACGAGCACCCCCTCAGCAGCCTACGGTCTGCAGTTCGAGCGTTTGAAGACGCACGCCACCCACGCCGGTACCAAAATGATCGACGGGGTGTCCTGCCACGTCCTTGAGGTCGACGACCCTTCGAAGGTCAACACGGACATGCAGGGCAGCAACGCGGAGTCGATGACCTATTACATTGACGGGGAGAAGTACGTCCCTGTCCGCATGGTGATGACGCAGAAAAAGCAGAGCCGGAAAAGAGGCGGTCCCCAACCGTCGACGGTTACGATCAACATGAAAAACTACAACACCACCGACGGCCTCACGCTGCCGCATCGGATGGAGTTCGTGATCGAACTGCCGGAGGAGCAGCAGAAACAGATGCAGCAGATGATGACGAAAATGGAGAACATGCCGGAACAGCAGCGGGAGCAAATGAAGAAGATGATGGGCGGCAAGATGGAGATGATGAAGCAGATGATGTCCGGCGACCCCATCGTCGTCGAGGTCCAGAGCGTACAGGTGAACGGGGATCTGCCGGACGGGATGTTCTAACGACCGAATTCGCAATTGACAAGTGGGCTGCCAGATACGTTCGGAACGTATTGCGTATTTCGTATTCCGTGCGGACTGAGCGACGCAATACGAAACACGACATACGTAATATGCCCTCTTCCGAAGTAACAGGATGCTCATCGCGACTCGGCAACCCCATCCGCGGCGTCCGATAGAAGAGCACGATGATTCTTCTAGATCCTCACTCACCACTCCAACTTCCCCACTATGGATCTGACCGACGCCGTCGCCGTCGTTACTGGGGCCAGCAGCGGCCTCGGCACGCGTTTTTCGGAATCACTCATCGATCGGGGGGCCACTGTGTGCGGCCTTGCCCGCAGCACCGACAAGCTGGAGGCGCTGCAGGACGATCTCGGCGAGGCCTTTCGCCCCATCTCGTGCGACGTGCGCGACGAGGAGCAGGTGGCCGAGGCGTTCGACACGGTGCGAGAGGAAAGCGGCCGAATCGACGTGCTCCTCAACAACGCGGGCCTCGGCCAGTTCGGCCCGGTCGACGACCTGCCTATAGACGAGTGGGACGTGCAGATGGATACCAACCTCCGCGGCGTCTTCCTCTGCACCCGTGAGGCCGTCCCCACCATGCGCGAGCAGAATGAGGAAACGGGCTTCGGCGGCCACATCGTCAACATTGCGTCCATCGCCGGCCTGCTGGGCAACCCCAACCTCACCGCCTACAACGCCAGCAAGTTCGGCCTCCGCGGCTTCAGCGAGTCGCTCATGAAGGAGGTGCGGGACGACGGCATCCGGGTGACCTGTCTCTATCCCGGCTCCATCGAAACCAACTTCTTCGACGTGGCGGGCGTGGACATGACGGACAATCCCCTCCAGCCCGAAGACGTGGCCGCCACCGTGATGCACGTGCTGGAGTCCCCGACCAACCATCTCATCTCCGAGGTCGTGATGCGCCCGCTCCGCCCGCGCGGATGACGATGACGATGACGCCGTCCGCTCGATGCTGACCCTCGGGAGGGTTACTTCGACGAGCCGCTCGCGTCCGAAGGAGAGTCGGCTGCGGCCCCGCTGCTCGACACGTGGTCCAAGATCTCCGGCAGCGGATCACCCTCGTGGGGCACTTTCCTCGTCACGATCTTGCCGTCCGGCCCGATGAGGACGTACGTCGGAAGCCCTTCGACCTGGAACTGTTTGACGACCTCGTTCTGGCCAGACAACCCGCCGCCCACGTAGGCATGCGTCCACGGGAGATCGCGGTCGGATAGAAAGTCCGTGACGGTTGAGCGCTCTCGGTCGACCGAAATGCTCAGGATCGTGAGGGCGTCCCCGTGTGCCTCGTGCGCCTTCCGGAGCGTTGGAATCGCGTCGAGGCACGGCCCGCACCAGGTGGCCCAGAAGTCGAGGAGAAGGTACTGGCCCTCGAAGTCCCCCGGCGTGAAGGTACGTGTCGAATCGCGAAGGGCCTCTACAGAAAAGTCGGGCACAGACTGCCCCAGCTCGATCGCCTGACTGGGATTCAGCCTGCGAGCCGCCACCCGTGCGGCGACGGTGTTGCCGTACTCCGCCTGGAGCCAGGTGTAGAAGGTACGTTGGCGCGCTTCGTCGCCTTGCGATTTCGCCCAGCGAGTGAGCATGACGAGGAGGTCGGCCTTCACCCCCTCGCTCGGATGGGTGCGCAGGGCGTCGTAGGCGTACGGCAGATAGGCGTCAACCCGTCCGGTTTTCTGAATCGCTCGGCTCAGCCCCTTGGCTCCCTGGGGGCGCGGAAGCAGATGGAGGGTCCAGGCCGGGGAGGACGGGGGCACCTCGTTCAACGCGCGCTGGGCCATCGTCGAGTCGA
>CAZTDC010000488.1:0-2647 GCA_964612165.1 uncultured Salinivenus sp. | reverse complement strand
GTGGCCGCCTTTGCCGTCGGCGTGCTTGTTCTGTACCGGGGCCCCTTCGAGGCCGTGCGGCTGGTGGGGACCCGGGAGGCCCCGACCCTCGTCATCGGCGAGGACGGGCGGTTGCGGGACTGGGGGGAGCCGGCGGCGAGGCTCTTTCCGGTTCTTCGAGACCGGGGCGTCGTGGGGACCCCCCTGGAAGAGGCCGTTCCCGAGCTCCGAGAGGCGGCGGCCAACGGGCAGCCGACGATTAAGGTCAGCGGGAATGAGATTATTCGGGATGAGATTAGTAGGGATGAGATCAGCGGCGATGGGATCAGCGGGGATGGAATCAGCGGGGATGGGATCAGCGAGATGGCGGGCCCGCGGTACTACAGGGTGGGTGCCCGCCCATTCGGGACCGGGAACGCTCACTTCGGCCGGATTCTCACATTGACCGACGTGTCCGAGCAGGAAGAACGCCGTCGCGATCTGGAGCGCTATCGGGAGTACACCGCCCGCCTGCTCGACGCGATCGACGATCTTTTCTTTGTCCTTGACGGGGAGGCACAGCTCCGGCGGTGGAACGATAGCGTTCTGGAGGTAACCGGCTACTCCGACGAGGAGGTCGGGGAGATGAGTGTCCTCAAGCTTGCGGCGGACGAGGATCGAGGGCGGGTCGCGGAAGCGATCGAGAGGGGATTCTCCACTGGACGAGCAGAGGTTGAGGCCTCGCTCATGCGGAAAGACGGGTCGAGAGTGCCCTTTGAGTTCGTTGGGAACCTCGTCAGGTATCCGGAGGGAGAGCTCCGGGTGGTCGGCATCGGCCGGGACGTCACCGAGCGAAAACGGCGCGAACAGGCCCTGGAGGAGGCGAAGGACCAGGCCCAGGAGGCCGCCCGGCTCAAGTCCGCGATGCTCGCGAACATGAGCCACGAGATCCGCACGCCCCTGACCTCCATCACCGGCTTTGCGGAGCTGCTGAAGGAGGCCCTGGATGGGGACCTCGGAGTTTTCGCCTCAAAAATCTACCGGGGCAGCCAGCGGCTCCAGCAGACCCTCGATTCGGTGCTCGACCTTTCCCGGCTGGAAGCGGGGGCCGAAGAGCTGGAGCGGGAGGAGGTCGACCTCGGGCAGGTCGCCAAGGACGTCGTAGCGATGCTTCGCGACCAGGCCGACGAGAAATCCATTTCGGTAACGGCGCAGACGCCCGATAGTCCGGTCATCGGGTACTGGAACGAGAATGCCGTCCATCGGGTCTGCCGGAACCTCGTCGAGAACGCGATCAAGTACACCCCCGAGGGCGGAGAGGTCACAGTCCGGACGGGCCGCGAAGAGGGCTACGCTACGGTGGAAGTGGAAGACACTGGCATCGGGATGGATCCGGACACTGCACCTGAGTTGTTCAGGGCTTTTCGGCAAGAGTCGCAGGGATGGGACCGAGAATACGAAGGGACGGGATTGGGACTTTCCATCGTAAAGCGGCTCGTCGAGGAGCTCGGCGGCACCATCGGCGTAGAGACGGAGAAGGGGGAAGGGACGTGCTTTACGGTCCAGCTCCCGCTCGGGTAATCCGCTTCCGCCGGGGCACTCCATTGTGTCCTCGATCCATCGGTGCTGAAGGGGAAAGGAATGCCGTGGAGGGGAGGCGGTTCGCTCCAACCCCCGGCGAGGGGACGCCTGCGGGGTCCTCTTTCGGCGAGGCTCTTTCGCCGAAGATCTTTCGGCGAGGAGCAGGAACGATCCACTCGCATCTGCCTATCGAGTATCAAAATCTTTACATTAAAGAGGCGTCTCGCCTATGGACACCACCGAAGCCCCCCATCTTCTCTCGGTGGAAGACAATCCGGACACCCGTCTGCTGCTGAAGCACCTGCTTGAACCGGATTATCAGGTGACCTTCGCCTCCACCGTGGAGGAGGCGCTCGACCTCCTGGGTTCGGGCCCGTCGTTCGACCTGCTTCTGATCGACATTAACCTCGATGGCCAACGGGAAGGAACGGAGCTTCTCCGCCTGACCCGGAAGCGCGACGACCTCGATGGGGCCCCGGCCATCGCCGTGACGGCCTACGCCATGCCGGGCGACGAGGAAGAGCTGCTGCGCGGCGGGTTTGACGGGTACGTCGGCAAACCTTTCACTGCCGACGAACTGACCGGAGTCGTCGACCAGGTACTTCAGCCAACGTAGGAGTTCTGCGTAGGGCCCGACGTGTCTACCGAACCAGTCTCAACGGCTCGCGCCGCCGGCCGAGAAGCGCAACTCGGCGTGAAGCGTTCCTCGACGTCTTCGTCTTCGATCCGAAGCCTGGGGCCGGATCCGAATCGTGTGGCCGAAGGCGCCGTTTCCTCCGCCGACCGGGGGGCTGGCACCAGTCTTTAACGATCTGCTCTCCCTCCGTGTGGTGGTCCCGAGCGATAGAGAATGGTCTCCCTCTACCGATCTGAGGAATTTCAGAACACGGGCATCTGAGCACTCCCGTGTAGACGTCGCTGAACGGCGATCTGTAGGGACGGTATGGAGTCTCGGCTTGGTTGCAATCGGTTGGTTGGCTCGGTAGCGTTCTTGGAGGCGATTCGGCGTATCGTAAACCCGATTGTGATGCGCCCAGTTTGTCCCGCTCCGCCGGCAAAATGCGCGGCGTCCACAAAAGCGGGTCGACTCCAGTTTGCTCGGCAGTCT
>CAZTDC010000487.1:0-2654 GCA_964612165.1 uncultured Salinivenus sp. | reverse complement strand
TCCAGCCAGTCGCCCACGAAGAACTCGACCGACATCAGGCCGAAGTAGGCCCACGCGCCCAGGAGCACGAGCGTCACCTGTGGATCGAGCCAGAGGGTGAGCCCCAGTTGCACGGCGGCTGTGATGCCCCCGAGCACGCCCAGCTCACGGAGCGAGACGAGGCCGCGGGGGACCGGCCGGTAGGGCCGATACTGGGCATCCTTCTCCGCGTCCTTGAACTCGTCGGCGATGCGGAGGAGGAGGAAGAATCCAAGTGCCCCGACGAACGCGACGATCGAGGCCCGCCAGTCCGGCAGGGCCGCTCCGTCTCGGAGGAGCGCACTGTGGTACAGGGCGCCGAGACTGAAGACCGCCACGAGGGGGCCGTTGACGGCGAGCGGAAATCGTTCCTGTTGGTAGGTCCACCAGCGGTGCATATCGAGGGAGTGGGTATTGCCGAAGAGATTGGGGGCAGGTTCGGGCGAAGAGATTGCGGGTCTTCACATTCACTCGGACGTTCGGATGTGCAACTGGGGGGAAATGCCGAGCAGGGTGTCCCCTGGATTTACGTTTGCGTATCCGTGGAGGCCGATTCCGAGGTTGCGAGTCGGGGTTGAGAACAGCTGCACGTCGAGCGGCAAACCGACGGTGGGCCGTTTATCGTCCTGTTTGTTCGGCTGGGATCCCCCAACGACGGAAATCCCACTCCCTACGGAAAAGTGACCGTACCGGCCCTGTTCGGAGAGTCCAACGAGAAGCCCCGCATCCCACGTGTTCGCAGAAGAGAAAATCTTTGTCACATGTGCGAACCGTACACCGGTGAATCCACGCTCGCCGAATGGAATCCCGCTAGAGAAACTGACACCGAGACCCGAGCGCCCAGCCCCTAGGCCGCCGCTCATCCACACGTATCGCTGCGGCTCCTCCGTCTCGACGCTGGACCTCTGCTGGGCCGGGGCGGGGAGCACACCCGCTCCGGCTGCCAGGAGTCCCGTCAGCAGGAACAGGCAGATCAGACGTCGATGTCGGACCGTTTGGCGGAGGAAGGGAGCAACCATGGCACCTGTGGAATGAATTGTTCGACGGAACGCGATTGAGGGCGGCGTCTCCGCGACGATGCGGATCTCGTTCATGCTTCATCATCATGAATACGTTGCGTCGGCCTCCATAAACCAGACAGGCATCCGTAAATATCGGTCATGGCCGGCCCTTCGGGCAGTTTGTCCGATTTGTCGAGGCTGCCCTGTTGTGGAGATAGTCCGAAATCGTGCGTTTGGAACGACACCCGGAGCCAGGCCCCACCTGCTCGTCGGAAGGGCGTCCTGTCTCACTCGAGGGCCACACGGCTAGTGGTTCCGAAAGAACGCTTCCACCTCTGCCTGTTCACCCGTTCGGGAACAGTCTACAAGGGAGTCCGGCTCGGCGTCGATGGATTCAGCTATGATCTCGTCGAACGCCTGATCGTCCCCAGTTTCGAGCGGGGTTATACGCAATGTGTCGTTCGACGCCTCGAGTCGGGCTTTTGTCGTGTCCGGATCTGCGTCATCTTCATCCTCAATCGTAGTGACGACATTGTCGTCTACGTTGACAATCGGAACTGATCCGATCTCGCATCCAAGTCCGGACTCGAGGTATGTGGTGATCGAGTCCGTCGTAATAGTGAAGAGGATGCGTGTCCCCTCAGGCGGATATTCTCTCTCGTCGGGTTTCGCGTCGACCCCCTCCCAGTTTCCAATCCAATCGGGCTCGTTATTGGAAGTAGTGTCTGATCCAAAGGTGTCGCATCCACCGGTCAAAACGGCAAACATCAGAAGGAAACAGGGAAAGAGGACACGAAGAGAAAAAGACGATGAGTTACGCTGCATGGTAATTTTAGAATGGTTATGAAAAGCACTCGTTATTGGGTTGCAATGTGAGTTCCGCCTCTGCCTCTGTGATTCACACTTCGGCCTCATAAGTACGCCCCGTGCCCACCACAAATGTGACATAGCCCGTAGATGTCGGGCATGTCCGATCCTTCGGAACCTGCGGGGCGAGCCAGAAGAGACGGCCGATACGATCGCAGACCGAGCCGCCTACAATTGTATTTGAAGCGAGAGCCCAACCTGTCCGGATCGCGGACGAGCGGCGGGGGCGATATCAAAGGAAGCGGACGAGCGGTCATTGTACTCGCGGACGGAGCGTGGCGTCGTGGCGATGTCGTAGATGGCGTGTCCGGCAAAGAGCAGGCCCCCGAGCGTGAGCAATACCGGGTTGAATGTAGCGATGAAGGAGAGTATGCCTACTCCCGCAATGGCTCCGCGTGTCAGGATGTTTATCAGTGCTCGTCCTTCCTTCTGGGCGTAAAGGTGGCCGATGGAAGGCCCCGCCAGGAGACCCGCGACGAGCAGCATGTCGGCTGGAGGAGCATCGGAGGCGGCTCGGACGAGGAGCGGGCCGAGCGTGCCGCCCAGCGAGTACGTCACCGCGCGGCCTACGGATTTTTGTTCGGCGGTTCGGGAGACCGTGTTGCGGGTCGTCGTATCCGCCTCGACAGCGGAAGACGGTTGGGCCGAAGCGGGCAGCACGCCGGCCTCGATCGCCAGCAATCCACTGAGTAGAAGCAGACAGACGAACAGTCGGTGACGGGTCGTTCGAGAGAGAGCAACGGCAAACATGACAACGCTGAGGGTTGG
>CAZTDC010000486.1:0-2655 GCA_964612165.1 uncultured Salinivenus sp. | reverse complement strand
CTGCGCCGCATGCTTATCTTCGCCGCCGCGGACGTGGGCTTGGCCGATCCCCGCGCCCTCCAGATCGCCCAGAGCGCGGCCCAGGGCTTCGAGTACGTGGGCATGCCGGAGGGCCAGTTCCTGATTGCGGAGTGCTGCCTGTATCTCGCCACCGCACCGAAGAGCAATACCACCTTTTCGTACTTCGATGCTCTCGATCACGTCCGCGACGAGCAGACCGAGGACATTCCCCAGCACCTGAAGGACGCCAACCGCGACAAGGAGGGGTTAGGCCACGGAGAAGGGTAC
This sequence comes from uncultured Salinivenus sp., assembly GCA_964612165.1. Lineage (GTDB taxonomy): Bacteria > Bacteroidota > Rhodothermia > Rhodothermales > Salinibacteraceae > Salinibacter. Next base: position 2,367 of record CAZTDC010000486.1, on the reverse strand, counting down.
AAGTATCCCCACGCTTACCGCGAGCACTACACGCCCCAGCAGTACCTGCCCAATGAGATGCAGGGGACCTACTTTTACGATCCCAGCGAACAGGGGTACGAGCAGGAGGTGGCCCAGCGGCTGGAGCAGTGGCGCGAACGCGACTTCGACGAGGACGTGGTCAAGCGGGCGCAGAAGTACGCCGAGGACGCGACGGACGACGGAGAGGCCTAATAAGTGTGACGATCTGTTGATGTCGCGCCGGCCGTTTGTTTCAGTCTGGCTGGGATGGAAACCCGATGCCGGACCGTGTATTCAACGCCGTGACATCCAGACGGGCGTACCTCCGTCATCCGGCCTCTGCCGGACTCTTTGGGTTTACTCTCACCATCCCTTTACGGTCATGCGAGTGACACACGTCGAACCGCGCGGACATTCCGGTCTCACCTCCACACGCTCCGAGTCGACGTGTCCGTGTCTGTGTCGATCCTGTCGCATGACCTGTCGCTGCTAGCTCCCGCTTCGCTTGCGGCTGTGGGGACTCGCTTGTCGAGGGGTCTCCGTCCGTCTCGTGAGAACGGCTTCCCCGTGGGGTCAAACTGTATCTTTCAGTAGCACCTCCGTTGGAAGTGAGCATTACGAGCTGCTGTCCCTAACGTCCTGACGACCTCCGCGGATTTGCTTTGGTTCGGGGCTCAGGGGCTGTTCATTCACCCGCCGCGAGAAATCGGAGCCCGTTTTTCTCCGCGTTTTCGACACCCCTGTATCCGGGCAGAAGAGCGGGGGGAGTAGCCCCGATTCTATGCCCAATTCGTGTATGTTCATCCACACAACCAACATCAATCATGAGTACTGCAACCTACGCACAACCCGACGTTCTCGTCTCTACCGACTGGGCCGCCAACCACTTTGACGACACCGACAATTATCGGTTTGTCGAAGTGGACGTCGACACCGAGGCCTACGAGGACGGGCACATTCCCGGCGCCGTTGGCTGGAACTGGGAGACCCAGCTGGCCGACACCGAGGTTCGCGACCTCGCCTCGAAGGAAGACTTTCAGGAGCTCCTTCGAGCGTCGGGCATCGACGACGACACCACGATCGTTCTCTATGGCGACAACGACAACTGGTTTGCCGCCTGGGCCTTCTGGCAGCTAAAGTACTACGGCCACGACCACGTCAAAGTCCTGGACGGCGGCCGCAAGAAATGGCTGGCTGAAGACCGTCCGCTGACGACCGACGAGCCGGACTACGACCGTGGGAACTGGACAGCCGCGGCGCCCGACAATTCCATTCGTGCGTTCTCCAGCTATGTTCTTCAGAACTACGACCGGGACGACGTCGAGCTCGTCGACGTGCGCTCGCCGGAGGAGTTCAGCGGAGAGAAGCTGGGGCCCGAGGGACTGAACGAGGGCGCGCAGCGCGGCGGTCACATCCCTGGTGCTCACAACATCAGCTGGAGCGAGGCCGTCAACGAGGACGGGACCTTTAAGACCGCCGACGAGCTGAAGGAGATCTACGAGGAACGCGGCATAACCCCTGAGAAAGAGACGATTGCGTACTGCCGCATCGGGGAACGCTCGAGCCACAGCTGGTTTGTGCTTTCCCAGCTCCTCGGTCATCCGAACGTTCGCAACTACGACGGCTCCTGGACCGAGTGGGGCAACCTCGTTGGTGTGCCCGTCGAAACCGGACCGAATGGCCAGTCGGCCTAGCCGATACGGGTCGACCGGTTCGTCCCAACGACGCCATCTCGGGGCCGCGGTCGCTTCTGCGTCGCGGCTACCGGGATGGTTTTTTGTTTGTATGGGGCCACATCCGGTAAAGCGATAGAGGAAGTGTGGAGGCGGTCAGAAAATTACGTCCCCTTAATCAATTAGGGGTACAGGCCGGAACGCCCCCACAGGCCTGTGGTAGACTGCCCACGACGCGTTTCTCCGATCACGTCAACTGTTCTCATGCCGAATTCTGAGTCTGCTTCCGCGGTTGCCAACAAAGCTGAGGCGTACGCCGACGCTCGTCGCCGCATCGACGCCCTCCTTGACGGCGAGACGGACTGGATCGCGGCGATGGCCACCGTGGCCTGCGAGCTCCACCACTCGTTTGAGTATTACGACTGGACGGGCTTCTACCGTGCAGTTTCGGACGACCACCTCATCGTAGGGCCGTACCAGGGACCGCACGGTTGCCTCCACATCGACTTCGATCGCGGCGTCTGTGGGGCTGCCGCCCGGACGCGGGAGACGCAGCTCTGGCCGGACGTGTCGGAGGCGCCGGACCACATTGCCTGCCAGTCGTCGACCCAGTCCGAGGTCGTGGTGCCTGTCATCACCCCCGACGATCGCCTGCTGGCTGTTCTCGACGTTGACTCTAACACGCTCGGGGTCT
>CAZTDC010000485.1:0-2671 GCA_964612165.1 uncultured Salinivenus sp. | reverse complement strand
CCGTTCAACGCAGTCATTTGCGGACATGCCAACCTGCTCCCGGTCGCCGTCCTCGCGTCGTGGATCCAGAGCGCCCCGCTGTTGCTGATCCTTCACGGCATCGATGCCTGGACGCCCCACTCGTCGCCCTTCGTGCGGTGGGGACTGCATGCGGTCGACCATTTTGTGACCGTGAGCCAGTACACGAAAGACCGCTTCGTCGAGTGGGCCCCGCTCCAAGCGGAGCAAGGACGCGTGGTCCCGGACTGCATCGATCTCGCCGCGTACGGCCCCGGCCCAAAGCGGGACGACTTGCTGGCCCGGTACGGACTGGAAGACCGGACGGTGATGCTCACGTTGGGTCGCCTCTCTTCGGGCGAGCAGTACAAAGGCCATGACGAGGTCATGGAGGTTCTCCCGGACCTTGTCGACGAGGTTCCAGATCTTTCGTACTTAATTTGCGGGGACGGAGACGACCGTCCTCGCCTGGAGGCGAAAGCCGAGCGCCTGGGGATTGGCGATCGCGTCGTGTTCGCCGGATATGTCCCCGAGGACGAGAAGGCCGATCACTACCGCCTAGCGGATGCCTTCGTGATGCCGGGGCGCGGCGAGGGGTTCGGCATTGTGTACCTTGAGGCCCTGGCCTGCGGGGTGCCGGTCGTGGCCAGCGAAGCCGATGCCAGCCGGGAGGCGGTGCGGGACGGCGAGTTGGGGATTGTCGTGGACCCGGACGACCTCGAAGATGTGAAGTCGGGAATCCTCGATGCGCTGCGTGAGCCGCAGGGCGTGTCGGATGGACTCGACTATTTCTCCGTCGGCCGATTTCGGAACCGATGGCACCGCGTCATCAATCACTGCTTCCGAGAAAGGGAAACCTGCGGGAAGCCCGTGGAGGAACATGTGGCAGCCTGAGACACGCCGCGGCATGCTTTGCGACCTGCTGTTCACAGTTTTTCTCGATCATACACCACCTGTATGAACACTCTCGGAGACCTTTTTCGCTACCTGAAGATCTACCGCCGCTACATCGGGCGCCGGATGTACATCATCTTCGTCCTGTCAAGCCTCACGGCATTCGCGTCGAGCTTTGGGATTGCCCTCCTCCTTCCCCTCCTCCGGGCCTCCCAGACCAGTGGTGGCAACCCTGAGGACATGGGCACCGCTGAACAATGGTTGTACGATCTCCTGACGTGGATGGGCATTTCCGAGTCGATCGGCGGCATTCTCGCGTTCATCGCCATCGTCTTTGTCGGAAAAGGGCTACTCATGTTCGTGCAGAGCGGATATCAGGGCTACCTGCAGGCCCAACTCATGCGAGAACTGAAGGCGCGGCTTTTTGACGCGTATGGTGGAATGGATCATCGGCACTATATCCGGCAGAATACTGGCCATTTCATCAATGTGATCAACGGACAGGTAGGGGGGTTCTTCGGGTCATTTAGTAGCTTCGTCGGGTTCCTCACCCAGATCTTGACGACCCTCGCGTACTTCGCATTTGCAATCGCCATTACGTGGAAGTTCACCCTCCTGGCCATTGGGGTTGGGCTGGTCATCCTGTTCTTGTTTAAATACCTGAACACGTACGTGCGGACCCTCTCGCGCAAGCAATCGCAGGAGATGAGTCACCTAAACAAGCTGCTGGTGCAGACGCTCCAGTCGCTCAAGTACGTCGTGTCCACAAACCAGACAGGGCACCTGCGGTCGCGAATCATGGAGAGCATCCATCGGCTCACCGGGTACATTTTCCGGAAGAACGTCGCGTCCGCGTTCACCGGGGCGGTGAGAGAGCCGGCCTCGGTGCTACTCATCGTGGGCATTATTGCCCTTCAGGCGGTCGTCTTTCAGGACCCCATTGCGCCCATCTTCGTCGCTCTTCTGCTCTTCCACCGGGGGATGCAGTCGGTCATTTCCGTACAGAGCCAATGGCAGCGGACCATGGACAAGATCGGGGCGGTTGAGATGGTGGATGAAGAGTTCAACACCGTCCTGGCGCACCAAGAGAGCCGTGAGGGGCGTCAGATCGGGAGCCTCTCTCGCGGCCTCGAGTTCCGTAATGTCCACTTTGCCTACAACGACGAGGACGGAGATGTCCTCCACGACGTCAACATCACGGTACCGGCGAACAACACGGTGGCCCTTGTGGGCGAGTCCGGGGCCGGAAAGTCGACGCTCGTGGACATGATGTCGCTTCTACTGCCGCCACGGACGGGCGAAATCCGGATCGACGGGGTGCCGCACGACGAAGTCGATCTTAACTCGTGGCGGTCCCAGATCGGATATGTGTCGCAGGAGACGGTCGTCTTCGACGACACGGTCGCCAACAACATCAGCCTCTGGCAGGGAGACATCGAAGAGGACCCGGCACTTCGCGAGAAAGTGATGGATGCGGCTCGGCGGGCCCACGCGGATCACTTCATCCGCGACATGCCCAACGGGTACCAGACCATGGTGGGCGACCGGGGGGTGCGGCTGTCTGGGGGGCAGAAGCAGCGCCTGTTCGTGGCGCGAGAGCTGTTTAAGCAGCCGAACCTGCTGCTTCTGGACGAGGCGACGAGCGACCTCGACAGTGCCTCCGAGCGCCACATTCAAAACAGCATCGACGCGTTGCAGGGGGAGGTGACGGTCGTGATCATCGCGCACCGGCTCTCGACCGTGAAAAACGCCGACCGGGTTTACGTGCTTGATGAGGGGC
>CAZTDC010000484.1:0-2684 GCA_964612165.1 uncultured Salinivenus sp. | reverse complement strand
ACTCCCAGCAGCAGAAGGTCGTCAGCCAGGACTTTGCGGACCGGGACGTGTTTGCGATTCACGTGGACCGCGACGAGGGCATCGGGTGCGGCGTGCTCTTTCAGGTGCGGGAGGGCAAAATGATCGGCAAGCGCCATAAGTACCTCCGCCGCATCGAGGGCCGAACCGACGAGGAACTGATGCTCTCGTTCACCGAGAACTACTACGCCGACGCCAATTTCTACCCGGAAGAGGTTCTTCTCTCCCACGACCCCGACGAGCACCCGGCCCAGGACACCCACGCTCTGGAGGAGCTACTCCGGCAAGAAAAGGGGCGCCAGGTGCCCATCAAGGTGCCGCAGCAGGGCGACAAAGCAAGCCTCACGAACATGGCGCAGTCCAACGCCAAGCTGCTAGTGGGCGAGTGGAAAACGCAGCAGATGAAGCGCGAACGCGACCGGATTCCCGAATCGGTCAAGTCCCTAAAGGAGGAGATCCGAATGGATGAACTGCCCCGGCGCATCGACGGGATCGACGTGTCCCACCACGGCGGCAAGGAGACGGTGGCTTCCTGCGTGGTCTTCACCGACGGCACGCCGCGCAAGAGCGACTACAGAACCTACAAGATCCGTTCGACCGAGGAGGGGCGGCCGGACGACTATCAGGCCATGCGGGAAGTGGTGGAGCGCCGCTACAGCCGGATGATTGAGGAAGACGGCCCGTGGCCCGACCTCGTGGTCATCGACGGCGGCAAAGGCCAGCTCAACACGGCGGTAGAGGTGATGCAGGACCTGGACGTGATGGATCGATTCCAGGTTGTGGGCCTCGCCAAGCGGTTGGAGGAGGTGTATCGTCCGGGCGACGCCGACCCGGTGCTCATCGGCAAGGACAGTCCGGCGCTGCAACTCCTGCAGAAGGTGCGTAACGAGGCCCACCGTTTCGCCGTCACATACCAGCGCAAACGGCGCAAGAAGAAAACACTGCAGTCCGAACTCCTCGACATCCACGGCATTGGTGAGAAAACCGCCCAGAAACTACTAGGTGAGTTTGGCTCAGTCGCGAAGGTGAAAGAAGCCGACGAAGACGCTCTGGCCGACGTCGTGGGACCAGCGAAAGCCTCGAAGGTGCGTGCCTACTACGATTCGAACGAGTCCGCTGCACCGGAGACGCCGTAGTTCATCAAGCAGCGGGCACCTCGGAGCGGTCTCCTCATCGTTGCTCGGCGGCTGTCCCTGACCGACTAAACCACCCTCGACTGGAAGTCGAGGGGTTTCTCATTCCGGTAGCAGAGCTACCGGCTGAAAGAGTAGGCATCTAAAGATGGTAGTTTTGGACTACCGCCTCCCTCCCTACGGTCGGGCTAAAGCCGGCTGCATGGAAATAAAAATTGGAATCCGGTCTTTTCACCCAACTCCGCTTTTCTCTATGCGATTCACTTTTCTCCTGTTGACCGCACTGCTCATTTCCCACCCTCAGGCGCTGGCACAGGAGTCTCCCTCGTGCGAGTCCGATGTAGAGGAGTCGTCGGGCAAAACAACGTTCACATGTGACAACCAGCCGGTCGACGTGCTCGAGCAGCCGAAACAGAACATCGCCCACGCGGTCGCTGCCCTCTCTCGCGCCGAAGATGAAGCAACTGCCCTTTCCCTTGTCACCGGATCGGCCGCCTCACACTTTACCGAGATCGACACCGCAACCGCCCTCATTGACGGGAACCGCCACAAATTCAAAGCCTCCTACACGAACGGCCACAAAAAAGCAGGCATCGCCATCGAACAGGTGGTCGTGGTTCTTCCCTCTGAGTACACCACCGCCATTCGAGACGCCGACACCTTCTGGATTGAGCTCAACACGTCGGTGTTCGACATGAGCCCAACCATCGCCCAGATGCAGCGCCTCCACGAGATGCGCACGGAAGCAGGATCATCTCCCTGACTGGAATTCCACGCAACGCCCGATCCTCTTCTCCATTTCCCGCCACCTCCAGCGATGACACGCTGTCCCAACTGCGGTGCCCACCGAGAGGAAGATGACGACTTCTGTCCCGTCTGCGGCGAAACGTTTCCCGGCCCGCACCTCTCAGAAGCCACCGGCCCGCGCTGGTACGAGCGCACCGGTCTCCTGCTCGCCGTTGTCCTCGTCGCCTGGCCGGCGGCCCTCTACGGCCTCTACCGGCGCGACGCGTGGGATCAAAACACCGACCAATGGCTGCTGGCCGGCTGTCTGGTGATGATCGGCGTCTGGGTTCTCGTGCTCAGAACCGTGTAGCCTGCCCCATATCGCATGTCCCATCAGACGGAAAAAAAGCCCTGAACTTGTTCTCTTCTGCTATCCCTGGAAACGACCGGCCAGATTGGAGAGACCTCCTCGAAAGACGGCTTCTGCTAAAAGGAAGGCCCCGACCGAACGAGCCCTTCCGTTTCAGTGGGAACGATGAGCGGGCCTCTGCAGTGTTCTCGCTTCCGATCCTCCCTCCTCCCCACAGGCTCTTCTCCTCATGAAATCGAACGGCTCTTCTCCCTTCCTCCACCCCGCGAGCGGCGTTCTCATCCTGGGCCTCGACTGGCTGCTGTTCTCCGGAAGCGTCCTGTCCCTCGGCCTGTCCACCCCTGCCATGGCGGTGCTCGGCTTCGTTCTCGGTGCCCTCGGTACCGGACTGGTCCAAACCAAGTACGGAGACGACACCCCGTTGATGACGATCTTTA
>CAZTDC010000483.1:0-2686 GCA_964612165.1 uncultured Salinivenus sp. | reverse complement strand
GCTACCTCACGCAGAATCCCGAGTACAGCGAGACGGAGTCGTGGAAAGAGTCGACCACCCCGGTGCGATACCTTCCGCTTCAGGCCAGTCCGGGAGATCATGCGTTCTTTTTGCCCAGTGAGGCCTTCGACCTGCGCTACGACGACACGCACTATATGATCGTGCCGCACTCCGCCATCCTCGCGCTCGTGCGGGAAGATGGGACCTCGGAGGAGGGGACTCCAGAGGAGCCGTCCGACACAACGCTCGACGACCTCGATGGCCTCTGGGACGAAGACGACGAATAGTGCTGTGAGTTTGGGCCCTTCTTTCTCTTTTCTTCGGGCGCCGCGTTGCCGTCTTGACGAATCTTGGGGGGAAGACCGCCCATTCCGCGGGGACTGAGCGGGACACGCTCTCTTGAAAATCGTCCGACACGGGGACAAACAGAAAAACCCCCGCTCGATTCACCATTTCAGGTGTGTAAGCGAGGGAAACCACCTCGTCAGGCGGTGTGGAGCTACGGGGATTCGAACCCCGGACCTCTGGAGTGCGATTCCAGCGCTCTACCAACTGAGCTATAGCCCCATTGGTCACGTGCACAGAGCGTCCGCTGTGCCTTCTCAAAATGTCATCCGCTGCAACGGTGCACCTCGGCGCCCTGTTCCACTGCAGCCCGGCCCCACGCCTCCCCGTTCCGGCCCCTGAGCGTGAGAACCGCGCAAAGATACGATCGTCTTGACGAGCCTGTAAGAAGCTGGGGCGGACCGGCACGTGGCCCCGCGCCTGCCGTAGAGGCCACCACACGGATTCCGAACCAGACCCCTGCGCGTCGTGAGTCACCAAGAGCTACCAACGAAAACCTGTCCGGTCTGCAACCGCGAGTTCGAGTGGCGCAAGAAGTGGGAGGACGACTGGGAGAACGTCAAGTATTGCAGCGAACGCTGTCGTCGCAACAAGGACCGCGACTCCGTCCCCTGGGCAAAGGAAACCGATTGACGCGTTCTCGTCCATTCCGGGAATGCCCACACGCCGGACCCCACTCCGCCTCGGCGAACGAGTTGAGCACTTCGACCGACAAAGCGCCGACCCGTCCACCCGATTTCACACGCTGGAAGCATGTCTACCGCCCTCGTCTGGCACCGCAACGACCTTCGCATCCGCGACCACGAACCGCTGCGCTACGCGGCCGAGCAGTTCGATCGGGTCGTGCCCGTCTACTGCTTCGATCCGCGCCACTTCGGCACCACCATGTTCGACCTGCCGAAGACCGGTGCCATCCGGGCCCGCTTCCTGCGCGAGAGCGTCCAGGACCTGCGCGGGTCCCTGCAAACCCTCGGCGCCGACCTCGTGGTCCGCTCGGGCCGGCCCGAAGTCGTCCTGCCGAGGCTTGTGCATGAGACCGACGCCGACGCGGTGTTGCAGTTTCAAGAGATTGGGACGGAGGAGCGGGCCGTCGAGGAGGCCGTGAAGACCGCCCTCGCCGACACGGAGGCAGAGCCCGGCTTCTTCTGGGGAAAAACGCTCTATCACGTCGACGACCTCCCCTTCGACCACGCCGCCGACATTCCGGACGTGTACACCCAGTTTCGGAAGGGGGTAGAGAAGCAGAGCCGCATTCGTCCGACGGTCGACGCGCCCGAGTCGCTTCCTCCACTTCCCGACGATGTGGCGCCGGGTCCGATTCCGACGCTCGACGACCTCGGCATCGAGGGGGACGGGGCGGTCGACGAGCGCAGTGTGCTCCCCTTTCGGGGCGGCGAGACGCGGGGCCTTGACCGCATCGAGGAGTACATCTGGCGCGAGGACTGTCTCCGGCGCTACAAAAAGACCCGCAATGGCCTTCTCGGGGCCAACTACTCGTCAAAGTTCAGTCCCTGGCTCGCCCACGGCTGCATCACGCCGAGGCAGATCAACGAGCAGGTTCAGCGCTACGAGGACGAGCGCGTGTCGAACAAGTCGACCTACTGGATGACCTTTGAACTCATCTGGCGGGACTTCCACACGTTTGCGGCCTGGAAGGCCGGTCCGCAGCTCTTCGCGCCCGGCGGCCCGGCGGGCAAAAATCCCGACTGGCGCGACTACGACGAGGCCTTCGAACGGTGGGCGACGGGCACCACGGGCATTCCCTTCGTCGACGCCAACATGCGGGAGCTCAACGAGAGTGGCTTCATGTCCAACCGCGGGCGGCAGAACGTGGCCAGCATGCTCTCGATGAGCCTGCGGCAGGACTGGCGAAAGGGGGCGGCGTACTTTGAGTCCCGTCTCGTGGACCACGACGTGTGCAGCAACTGGGGCAACTGGGCCTACAACAGCGGTGTGGGCCACGACCCGCGCGACCGCTACTTCAACATCGTGAAGCAGGCCAACCGCTACGATTCCGACGGCGAGTACGTCCGCTACTGGCTGCCGGAACTGGCCGACGTGCCGACCGAGTACGTCCACGAACCGCACAAGATGAGCCGGGACGAGCAGGAGGCCGCAGGCTGCATCATCGGCGCCGATTACCCCGAGCCGATCGTGGATCTGGAGACGACGTATGAACGTCTTCGGGGTTGAGGCCTCTAAAGAGACGAGCGGTCAGTCCCCCTACACGACGAAAATCTCCGCCCCCTCGTCAGCCTGAATGTGATTCAGGGTCTTCCCGAAGCCGGTACTGCTTATCGCAAAAGGAGACCGCATCGTGGCGAACTCGTCTCGCCTTGTG
>CAZTDC010000482.1:0-2693 GCA_964612165.1 uncultured Salinivenus sp. | reverse complement strand
CTCGGGGAGTGCGATAGCTCCCACTATTCGGCGTTTTTGTTCCGACGCGATCTCATTGAGGACACTCCACACCGTACAGTCTTTCCGGGGGCTGACTTTGGCTCTCGTGACGATCGGTGCTTTATGCTAGAGGTGAGTCTGAAAGAGCCGGACTATGTCGTGAGTGATGAACCTGTGTTGTGCTATCGCCATCACGAGCGCGGACGACTCCAGTTTAGACATGGGATGAGGAGTTTAGGGACCGATCTCCAGCAGCTCCGCATCTACCGGAATATCCTTTGCCAACTCCAAACGACCGACCGGCTTACGGAGCGCCGTCGTCGGGCCGCAGCGAAGATGCTCTGGCCGCTTGCGCGCCGGGTCGCAAAAAAGTACTTACACGAAGGAGAAGAGGTGGCGGAATGGGTTCGTGAACTCGATCCGTCGTTTACCCCCCCGGAAGACGGCATACTCGGATGGATGTATCGTCAGGCTGGTTTTCGATGGACCGAGTACGCGTTGCGGTTTCGTCGCCTACTGCTCAAACCGTTTCGGACGCTGCCGTCGCCAGCTTCTCATACGTTTGAAATGTCGTCTCTGGAAAACGCTCCCTCCGAAAGGGAAAGAAGGGATGACGATGCATTCGCCTCCTCGGCTACTGCGTAAGTACGCCCTGAAGGACAACACCTTGCCACAATGGAGACTGTATCAATCCTCATTCCCTGCTACAACGATGAGTCGTACGTCGGAGATGCGATCGAGTCGGCGCTTGGCCAGACGTGGCCGGCGTGCGAAATCATTGTCGTTGACGACGGGTCGACCGACAGCAGTCTTGCAGTCGCACAGGAGTACGAGTCGGCTGGTGTGCGTGTCATTGCTCAGGAAAACCAGGGGGCCTCGGCCGCTCGTAACCGAGGCTTTGAGGTAGCTTCGGGAGAGTACGTGCAGTACCTGGACGCCGACGACCTGTTGCACCCGCGGAAGATCGAGGCGCAAATCGGGGCCCTGCAGGAAACGTCTCCGGGCACCATTGCGGTCTGCTCATCGGTATATTTTCATGACGGGACACCTCCGGACGAAGGCCGGCGTGCAGAGGGAGACGAGTCGATCCCCTGGCTCACGTCCGAGGACCCAGTACGGTGGCTGACCAACTTGTGGCTTCCGGACACCGGATGGGGGATGGTGCAGCCGGGCGCCTGGCTAACCCCTCGCACCGTGATTAAAAATGCGGGTCCATGGAGGGAGGACATCTCGAAGGATGATGACGGCGAATTCTTCGCGCGGGCGCTACTCGCAAGCTGCGGAGTTCAGTATGTGGGACGGGGGTGTGTGTACTATCGGCAGTACAGAGACGACTCGCGGGTGAGCAGTCTGCGGTCGAGGGACGCTGTGGAGGGGTGGCTTCGATCAATTGATTCGAAGCGGGATCATCTCATGACCTGCACGACAGGCGAACAGCGCGATGAGTTGGCGTATGGACTGGCCCGGCAGTACTGGTCGCTTGCCTTCAACGCGTATCCCACCCATCCCGACGTGGCCATCCGTGCGGAACGGCGGGCAGCCGACCTCGGTCACCCGGCGCCCCTTCAAACAGTGTCTGAAAACGGGTGGAAGGGCACCCTCGCACGGGGGATCGGGGCGCTTCTGGGGTGGCGGGCCGCCCGCTGGCTTCAGCAAAAATACCACCGAACACGAAAGGAGGTTGACAATCTGCTTCCGTAAAGGCTGCTCGTCCATATGGGTCGTGAGCCGCTAAACATCTTCTATTGGGAGCCGATGCCGGACCGGTGGGTACCGTACGACCGGTACCCGCGCAAGGCGGTCCGTGAGCTTCTCTACGCGGCTGGGATCCGGCGACGACGTCCCTCTGGCCATCGGATGGTGTACCAGAACTTGAAGAAAGGACTCGGCCGGGCGGAGATTCCATACCGCGACAACGACTTTCGGTACATCCGACGGCACCCCGAGGAGTTGATGTGCATCGTCGGGAAGCCGTACCTCTTGTTCGAGTACGACTGGCCCAATCCGATTCTCTTTGGAGCGTCCATCTTCGAACATCCGCTGGTGCACCCGGATTTCTGGACGCGGTACCCAAACGTCCGGAAAATGCTGGTTCCGGGACCGTGGATGCAGGAAATGTTTGCCGAGCACTACCCAGAGGAGAACGTCAGGGTATGGCCAGTGGGCATAGACGTAGAGAAATGGCACCCGAAACGACCGCAGGAGGAAAAGCCGAACCGGGTGCTGCTCTACGACAAGGTACGGTGGGCGCATGACCGGTACGAAGACATCATCATTAATCCTGTTCGGCAGCATCTTCGAGCGCAGGGCATCGAGATCGAGACTCTCCGCTATGGCCACTATTTCCCAGAAGATCTGAAAGCCGCCCTGGAGCAGTGCCGGGCTGTCGTGTTTCTCTGTGAGCACGAAACGCAAGGTATTGCCTACCAGCAGATGCTCGCCTCCGGTGCGCCCCTCTTTGCGTGGGACCGGGGCGGTTATTGGCAGGATCCTAACTACTTCCCTGATCAGGTCCGCTACGGTCCAGTCTCGTCGGTCCCGTACTGGGACGAGCGGTGCGGGATGAAATTTGAGAATGCTGAGCAATTCCGGGCAGACTTCGATGCGTTCTGGGCACAGGTGCAGTCTGGCGAGTTTGCCCCGCGGAGCTACATCGTGGAAAATCTCACGCTGGAAAAATGCGCCCGGTGGTA
>CAZTDC010000481.1:0-2703 GCA_964612165.1 uncultured Salinivenus sp. | reverse complement strand
GGTAGAAGTGGCCGTAGTTGAAGTACAGCTTGCTCACGTCCGTGATGGGGAAGGAGACGCCGAGCCGCGGACTCAGGGTTAGAGACGGATCGGCGGACACCTTGTCCACCAGCTCGTCGAAGCGGGGCTTATTCCCCCCGAGAAAGGCCTCCGTGTAGGGCTCAAAGTCGTACCGTTCGGTGTTCGGGTCGAAGTAGTCGAGCCGCAGGCCCACGTTGGCGATCATGCCCTTGTACTCCAGCTTGTCCTGGACGAAGGCCGCGCCGTAGAGCGGCGAGCTGTCGAAGTGGGCGTAGTGGTCGGGCGGGTTGACGAGGAAGTCTTTGTAGTTGAAGTCGACGTCGTGATTTTCGGCCTTGAACTCGACGCCGACCTTCGCGGTGTTGTACTGCCCGATGGCCCTTGTGAGCGCGAATTTGCCGCTCCACTCCTGCGTGTCGGTGGTGTCCCGAAACTCGGAGTGGTGCCCGCCCATGCGCAGTCCCGTGATCGAGTTTTCCGACGTGAACTGAAAGCCCATGGGCGCCTCGTCGACCTCGACGCCTCCAAACTGCGCAACCGTCGTCGTGTCGCGTTCAGGGGCCGGAATCGTCTCGTAGCTGGTCTGTCGCCACTGGAGCTGGGCCTCGTAGAAGGTGTTCTCGCCCAGGGAGTGGTTTACCTTCACGCCGCCCATGTACCGGTTGATGTTGCTTTCCGACCAGGCGCCGGTCCCGAAGATGTCTTCGCCGCCCCAGGCCCCGATGCCGGAGTAGCTCATTCCCGCTCCGAAGTTTGAGAGCTGCTCCGGATTTCCGTCCCGGCGAAGGCGCGTGGGGCCGGTCCGGGGCGACTCGTCGTTGTTGCCCTTCTGAACGGCGGCCATTCCCGTGAGCGTCATCTTGAAGCTGTTCGTGATGTTCGACGTGAGGTTGAATCGGCCCGTCTGCTCGTCGTACCCGCTTCTGGACAGCGGAATCACGTATTCCTCCTGCTCCTGGCGGTAGGACAGCGAGAACCGGAGGTCCCCCAGGTAGTCGCTGACGCCCGGCACGGGGCCGCCAACCGTCGCGTCAATCTCATAGTCGGGCTTGTCGATGCTGATGTCCCGGCGGTGGCGAAACTCGAACAGATCCTGGGCCTGCTGCGCCGTAAGTTCGGGATTGTTTTCCGCGATCGACTCGAATCCCTCGAAGTCGGGGTACGAGTTCTGGAGCTCCTCCGGCCACACGCCGGTTCCCTGCATGGCCGTTTCCTCGTCCATGTAGGGCCGCATCCAGTAGGAATTCGGATCGGTGGGGGACATCCCGAAGTCCTTGCTGCTCGGCGGGCTGTAGCGGGCGATGACGTCCGCCATGTATCGGTCTCGCGGGCCCTCGACCGTCGTCACGTTCACCATGCCCGACCGGATGTTGCCGTACTCGGCGTTGAAGCCGCCGGACTGAACCTGGACCTGCTGGATCGCCGTGTACGGCACACCGGTGTAGGGGGTGTTGTCGCGCCCGCTCTGCTGGCTGAAGCCGTCCACCTGGAAGTCCGCCTGCTGGGCGTCGCTGCCCCGGATGTTCAGCCCCTGAATCCCGGGCTGGAGGCCCACGACGGTGGCGATGTCCGTGGCGGGCAGGTCCTCAATGTCCTCGGCGTCAATGTCCGCCCGGCTCGCGGAGAGGTCGGACTTGACCACCTCCTGCTGGGCCTGCACCGTAACCCCTTCCAGCTCCTCTACATTTTCTCGCAACTCAATCGTGATCTCCGCCGTCAGGTCCTGGTTTACCTGCACCCCCTCGACGGTCGCGGTCTCGTACCCGACGAAGGTGGCCCGAACCGTGTAGGTCCCCGGGGGCACGTTGATGATCCGGAACTGCCCCTCCTGGTTCGTGCTGGTGCCCCGGCCGGTGAGCTCGGGGAGGACGACGTTCACGCCGGGAAGAGGCTCTCCCGTCTCCGCCTCAACGACCTGCCCGGCGATCTGGCCCGTCTGCCCCCAAGCCATAGAGCCC
This sequence comes from uncultured Salinivenus sp., assembly GCA_964612165.1. Taxonomy (GTDB): domain Bacteria; phylum Bacteroidota; class Rhodothermia; order Rhodothermales; family Salinibacteraceae; genus Salinibacter. Next base: position 724 of record CAZTDC010000481.1, on the reverse strand, counting down.
GTCAGGAGGAAAACGAAAAGTGCGGACGTGACAACCCGTATCGCTGTTTTCATGACAAGAGGATCTTGATCTGGTCCAGAAAGGTGCCTCTCAGTGAACCCGTCGACTGTTCTCGGAGCCTGCGTCTTCTCCGCGACGAATCCATCCGGTGGGGCGCTCGACAAAGGGAAACGCTGGGACGTCGGGACCCTTCTCCCCTGCGCTCAGATCGTGCCCGAGCCCGATGCCGACGAAAGCGTTTCCACTTCACCGAGGACTAATCTAAGGGGGAGATTCCTGTGATATCAAGTATGAGAATGTCATAATAGTGAAGAAAAAAAGAAGCGGAGCTTACATCAAGGTGTGTATTTTCTGCCGTCGCCCCTCGTGTCCGAGCGAATGAGCACGGATGAGCAGGCCGGAGCAGGGGGACGGAAGAACCGAGTGCGGAAGACGAGTAGGGACCCGTCGCCTCCGTGTGGGGGGCGGCCGCCGCCGGTCCGTCAGTACAGATCCGCGGGGTTGGTCCAGCCGGCCTGTTCCAGCACCTCGACGGCGGGGGTCCACTGTTTCCGGAGCCGGTAGCCCGCCCCGACGAAGCCGAAGCCCCCCTCCACGTTCGACATCGTCCCGGGCTCGACGATAACGTTGGGGTCGAACGTCCCGCCCGGCGGGTCCCACGCCTCGTTCGCCACCTCCAGGCGGAGGGTCATATTCCGCATCACGAGCCCGAACGCCGGGTTCC
>CAZTDC010000480.1:0-2704 GCA_964612165.1 uncultured Salinivenus sp. | reverse complement strand
TCCCGTAGTCCATGAACTCCACGGCCTCCTGGTAACTCATCCCGAAGTGGTCGGCCACCGAACAGCACACGTCTCGGGGATCCCGAATTGGATTCACGATACGACGTGTCCACTGGTCGTTCCAGAGGTGGATGTCGTTTACCTCCATTGAGGCATGATGGCTCTTGACGAGCGTATGGCTATCGACCTGTAAGGAGAGGGCAAACATCGCCGCAGGCCGGAAGCACGCCTCAAGCTCCGGGCCGACCTGTGTGACCGGCACAGGGGACACAATCTGGTATTGCTGTACCGAGATGTCGTCCCACTCCACAAATTGCTGGGGGTTGGCGTCCTGCCCCATCGCGTAAGCGCCGCAGGCAAGCCGGATCCAGGTATTTCCAGACTTCGGGTAGGAGGCGACGAAGGAAAGTTCCGGTTCTCCCGGCGATTGAAAAGCCATAGCGCTGGGGTTTAGTCAAACGTGAACTGGACCCCACCGGCGCCAAACTTCGGCTCATCACCGCTAACGATTGACCGCGGGTTGTCGACCGACGTGTGCATGAGCATGTTCTGGGTTGCTGCGCCGGTCGTGTCGTCGATGAGGAAGAAGTGGTTAATGGAGCCGGGCGTGGTGGTGGCCGTCGGGAAAAGCACCGTCTGTGCATTCTCGATGCCTGTCCCCGTCCCGGCAGAGGTCCACGTCGGCGTTGCCCCGCCGGTCGTGTTAATGATCTGGCGGGAGTACCACGTGCCGGTCGGCTCTCCGGCAAGAGACCCGGTTTCTCCGGGGTCCTGCGTTGAGATCCCCAGGTACGTGTCCTCCAATGGAAGCTGAGTGCCGTTCTTGAAATGGTCGCGGAGGCCCTGCTGGAGGAAGTTGTTGAACGCGGACATACGGGTTCAGGGGAGTCTGTCTGGGAAGGCTACTTGATGGATTTTGTCCAGGAAAGACTGGCATCACCGCCGGTCATAGACACCTGGAAGTTACTCGGCGTATCCGGATGGGTCGGGAAGGTTTCCGTGTAGGCGTCCCCGATGTACGGGCTGGAGGAGGCAAATGCCTGCTCCGGCTCGTGCGAGTCGTAAATTTGGACAACCCGGGCTTGTCCCCCCAAAGGCGGCTCCGCCTGCGGGATCCGAATGCCAATCGGAAGCTCGCGCATGAGAAATCAGTGTTTGGGTTATCCCTTGTAGAGCCAGATGTCGCTTTGGGCGACGCTGGTGTTGTTGGCCACGACTTTCTGAATCTCAATCGGGTAGATCCGTCCCGCCGTGAGATCCAATTCTACTTGGCTTCCATCGCCTGTTTGAAGCTCGACCGTCCCATCGGAAAGAACTTCAATCCCGTCGTAGTTTTCGGAAAACCCAACGTCGAAAGACGGGCCAACATTCACGTCCGAGTAGCTCGTTTGGCCGATAAGTTCCTCGCTGGCGCGGTGATCGCTAACTCCAGGGTGACGAGGATTTGCGCGTTCTGGGAGCGGCGGGTTTTGGGCCATTGTCTTTCACAGACGATTTGACAGGCGGCGTAGTGGGCGTACAGCCTCCAAGAGCCGAGGTTCGGAGCGTCTCCAGGCCCGCCCGACACGAAAAGCCCCGGACCTCTCACCCAAAGGAGGCCCGGGGCCTGAGTCACTTTCTGCTCAACATCGCCAGCATCCATCTTCTTCACTGCTGCTTTTATTTTAAGAAACAGATCCTCCAGATTCAATAACGACGTGTGTAATCCGCTCATCGGTTTCGACCTCGATCACGACGGTCTGGAGCCCGGCACGCTCCTGGAGCTTCGGCCTCACGTGATCGGAGATGTGATCTGCAAGCCGCTCGCCGACATGCTCGGCCACCTCATTGAGCCCCTCCGGCCCGATGTCATACCCGCTGCTCACGAAGCAGGCGAGATCTCCAGTGTCCGATACGCTCTGGGCCGGTCGGAGGCACAGCCGGATGTAGTAGCTCTCCACGTCGTCGGCCCTCATCTGCTCAAGGAGCCGGTACACCGGGGAGTATCCCTGCGTGAGGAGACGCCGCACCGCCTCCGGCACTGCTTCAAGGTCGGCGGAATTGAGCGACGCCGGGCCAATTTCATCGGTCTGGATTCGGACTGACTCATCTACCGTATCAAGCTCCGGTTGAATGAGGCGGCGGTACTCCTCTTCCGAGGCGTAGTCTCCGACCATCGCAGCGCCGTATCCTTCGTCATACCCGACCTCTCTTGGGGGCTCTTGGCGGTCCCCGCGCGACTGGCCTCCGGCCTCGTCCATTACCTCCTCCGCGTCGACCGGCGGAAAGAGCGGGTCCGAGCGCCTGCCCCCGAAGCAGTTCTCACAGACCGACAGGTGGTACATCCACTGGTGGAGGAGGTTGTGCTGGTATTCGAGGTAGGAGGTGATCGTCGGAAACTCCGGGCGCATCTCTTCGGTGCCCCACCCCTGGGCCTCGGCCTTCTCGGCGGTATCTTCAACGAGGTACCCAAGATCGGTCATTTGCTCCATGTGGACGAAGACAGCCTCCGGCCTCGACAGGTCGAAGTCCTCGAAGTACAGCCCGGCGCCGGAGGCGTAGCTACGAAGCGCCCTTGAAAGTCGGCTGTCCATCACGTCCGGTCCGGCGGTGTTCTCGTAGCGCTTCGCCAAAAAGGCCGCGAGACGCTTCTTTTCCTTCTCGAACTTATCCATGTCGAGGTGGTCCTGGTAGGAAAGGTCGTCCCCGTGCCACTCCTCGATGG
>CAZTDC010000479.1:0-2720 GCA_964612165.1 uncultured Salinivenus sp. | reverse complement strand
CGGGCACCGCCTCGGCCCCTCGCATCGTGTCGAGCACCCGGTTGCTGGCCCATCGGTTGTACTGAAACAGCGTGTCGAACGCCTCGGCGGGGCGGGGGTGGGGAGACGGCATAGCGGAACGAACGAGATCAATGCAGAAGTCAGCGCACGTCCAAAATTGCCCGTCCTCACCTTGTTGTCAATCTTGATTTTCGGATCAACGTATTCAAGATTTATCGAACACGGAGTTTCGATTGCTCTTGTGCGCTCGACCGTCTCTTTTGAGAATGTCCAGGGTTCCATTGGTTCAGGTTACTCCCCTTCTGCGAGCGAACCTGACGCCAAGACGCAGTGAGAGAGGGCTACTCCGACGTCTGCCAACATTGGACCGACGGGGGGATCTACCGTCCGCTGCTGCCTCCGTGCTTTCTCTTTGCTTCCTCTCTTCTCTTAACAGGCCGAAACCCTTCTCTGTCCTATGCGCTCCTTCTTCACCTTCCTCCTCGTCGCAATCGTCAGCTGCTCGTGGTCGATTTTCCCCGTGTACGGACAAGAGAACGAGACCTTGTATCCGATGCAGAAAAAAACCAAGTGGGGATTCATTAACGCCCAGGGCGAATGGGAAATTGAGCCTCAGTACCCCCAGGTCCTTCCCTTTAGCGAAGGGCTGGCCGCAGCCCGCACGTCGGGCAAAAATAAATGGGGATTTCTGAACACGAGTGGGGAATGGGCCATCTCTCCGACGTACGGAAAACCGGGTGCTTATCAAACGTATGGGGGCAAGGAGTTCTATGATGCCCCTGTGACCCCCTTTCATGGCACGTATGCCGCTGCCGTTACCGATAGCGCAGCGATCCTCATCAACAAAAAGGGAGAGACGGTGAAAAACTTTCCGGAGTACGGCCTCCTCCGCCCGTTTTATGATGGGCTGGCGGCGTTCGGGAAGAAAAACGAGCACGGATTTATGAAGGAAAAGGGGTTCATCAACGAAAAGTGGGAGGTCGTCGTCGAACCCAATTACGAAGAGATTGGAAACTTCCACGAGGGACTCGCCTATGCCGAGAAGCGCTCTGGAAACTCGTACGGGTACATCGACAAAAAGGGAGAGTGGGCGATAGAGCCTCAGTTCGATGAGGTAGGGCCCTTCAACGACGGATTGGCTCCCGTCAAAACAGGCGCCTTCGAGCCGTACGGCTACATAAAGGAGAACGGCGAGTGGAAAATCGAGCCGAATTTTGAAACTGCGACGCCCTTCTCAGAAGGATTGGCGTTCGTTACCACGGAGGAAGAAAAAGCCAAAAAGTACATCGACAGGAATGGGAAAAGCAAAATTGCGTCCCCAATCGACGGGTTCAAAATATGCAACGGACACCCGTTTGAGAACGGACTTGCACTGGTAAACCTGGTCAAGAAGAAAGAGGAGTGCGGAAGAACCATGCAGCTCTTAGGAAAACAAAAAACAGTCCCGAATGCAGCCCTCGGCTACATCGACAAGTCCGGGGACATCGTCTACCGTCAATCTCTAGAAAATGGGCGTTACCTCAAACACGTCTCTGACTCTATCCAGGCGGCCGAGCGGCGTGCCGAGAAGCGCATGGAAAAGGCCCGGGCACGCCGCGAAAAAAACGAATTGGCCGAATGCGCGGACTACAAGGCCTTCGGGGACACCACCGCCGGCAGTTACGTCGAAATCGGCTACCGGGGCGTCACGAGACGGTACTACTACAACAACGATGTCTTCGAGAAGAGAGGCCCCGAAAAATACAGGTATTACATTCCTCCCTTTCAGCGCGAGAACGGAAACACGTTTCTCCAAATCCGCCCAATTACGCTGGAGCCCTCCTTCATGAACGAGGATGAGCTGGAGCCGGAAGACCTGAGCTATGGATTCTCACTCGGTCGTGGGTTCTCGCGGAGCAACCCGTGCATTGAGTTCCCGTCCGACGCGACGGAAGACGGCACCGTCTCAAACGTGACAAAAAAACCGCAGTCGTCGCTTTGGAAACAGGGACAAATCAAATACACCGATTCCGGAAACAGCAAAAACTACATCCTGATCAACGCTCACCCCGATCAGCAGAGAACCCCTCCGGAATCCCTCGGTGGATTTACGCTCCACGACGAGAAAAAAGTGTCCCTGAGCAACGAGGATAAACTCACGTTCAAGTATAACTCAAAAAAGAACACGCTCCAGATTCAGGGTCGGTATAGCACGGAGGGGGATGACGGTGGGACCTTGACCACCGGATTCCGAACGAGCATTCAAAACTTTGACGGCACCACCGGGAAATACGTCAACGAGCCAATTAAGAAACGCAACGGTCAGTACCTTGCCGTTGAATACTATCACGTCCTCACCTATTCCGACGAAACGGTACACATAAAACACTACAAGAGAGACTTTACGAAGAAGGGAGTAGAAGTCCCCGACGGAAAACTTAACAAGGAGACCCTTCCCTTCACGGAGGAACAGCTTATCGGAGAATACAAGGGCGCAGGCGTGATTCAGCTGAAGCCTGTGGCGTACACCCTCACCAACAATTAGACGCGCCTCCCGAGGTCGCTAGAACGTCCGCGACTTCTCTTTTGAAGTCGCTGTTCTCCGTTCCGGACAACCAACCAACAGGACGGACCGAATGGGAGCCCCGTTCGGTCCGTCCCGTCGGAGGCAACAGCGCGCTTACGTCGTGCAGCAGGCCGTTTCGTCCTCGCCGTCGTAGGTCTCGGCTTCTCCGCTCGTG
>CAZTDC010000478.1:0-2740 GCA_964612165.1 uncultured Salinivenus sp. | reverse complement strand
CCGAGCCGGAGGTGCAACCCATCGACGACGCCTTTGAGGAGGAAGCCCGCGAGCGACACGAAACCCTCGTCGAGGACATCGCCGCCAACGACGAGGAACTCATGGAGACCTACTTCGAACAGGGTGAACTGACAGAGGATCAGATGCGGGACGGGCTCCGAACGGCCATGGTCAACCGCGAGCTCTTTCCGATCTTTGTGACCAGCGCCACGGAAGGCCTCGGCGTGTCGCGCCTGATGAACTTCATCGACGAGGTGTGCCCGTCCCCCAACGCTCGCCCGGTGGAGACAGAGGACGGGGACACGCTCATTCCCAACCCGAAAACCGATACGGTCGCCTTCGTGTACCGCACCATGGAGCAGGAACACGTGGGCGAGTACTCCTTCGTGCGCGCCTACAACGGCACGCTCGAATCCGGCCAGGACCTCGAAAATCCGTCCACTGGCGCCACCGAGCGCATCGGTCAGATCTACGCGATCAACGGCGAGGATCGAAACAACGTCCCCCGCCTCGTTGCGGGCGACATTGGCGCGCTCGTGAAGCTGGAGGACACGAACACGAACGACACCCTCCGGTCCCCAGACTCCGACGTGGTCATTCCCCCCATCCAATTCCCGTCGCCGCGCTACACGATGGCCGTGGAGCCGAAAGAGAGCGGCAAGGAGGACAAACTCGCCCAGGGGCTGCACCAGATCACGGCCGAGGACCCGTCGCTTCGGTTCGAGCACGACCCCATCCTCAACCAACTCACGCTGAGCGGCCAGGGGGAGATGCACCTCCAGATCGCAAAGTCCCGCCTCCAGCGCCGGGCTGGGGTAGAGGTCGAGTTCTCTCGCCCGCGCATCTCGTACCGGGAAGCCATCGAAAACCGGGCCACGGCCGACTACCGGCACAAGAAGCAGTCGGGCGGCGCCGGTGAATTTGCCGACATCTCACTGCTCGTGGAGCCGATGAAGGGCGACTTCAATCCGCCCGACTACGTCGACGTCCGGGGCGAGGACACGGTCGAGACCGAGTGGGGCGCCGAGGTCCACTTCGTCGACGCCATCGTGGGCGGCGTCATCGACATGAACAAGTTCTTTTCCTCGATCCAGAAGGGCGTGCTGAACGCGATGGAGGAAGGGCCGGTTGCGGGCTTCCCCGTCGGCGACATCCGCGTCTGCATCTACGACGGCGGCATGCACCCCGTCGACTCCAACGAGGCGGCCTTCAAGCGCGCGGCCTACGAGTGCTTCCGCAACGCCTTCCACGACGCGAGCCCGGTTCTGCTGGAGCCGATCCACGAGGTCACCGTCACGACCCCGGACGAGTTCACGGGCGACGTCATCAGTGACCTTAACACGCGCCGGGGCCGCATTCAGGGCATCGACACGCAGGGGTCGCTCCAGCGCGTCAACGCGGAGGTCCCGGAGGCCGAGCTCCACAAGTACTCGACGACCCTTCGCTCCATCACCCATGGGCGCGGGCTGCACACCACGCAGTTCAGCCACTACGATGTCATGCCGGGGAACGTGCAGGAAGAGGTGGTGGAGGAGGCCACGGCCGAGGCGGCGGCGTAGGAGCTGTCATATACGAACTGACCTTCTACAATACGAGCGTCGTAGATTACAGCCGAACCTCGCGACAATTGTCTCGAGTTGACGAGCGAGATAAACGGACCCCCCTCCGACTCCCAAGAATTGAAGAGCGTGTACGATGGAGTTTGAGTGGGACTCCGACAAGGCGGCCAGTAACTACCAAAAGTACGGCATCACCTTCAAGGGAGCAGCGTCAATCTTTGCGCACCCCCACCTGGAAGAACGCTCAGACCGAAAAGGAGAAAAGCGATGGATTGCCGTCGGTCGACTTGAAGGACGCCTAATCACTGTCGGTTATACCCGTCGGTCCGGCAAGATACGAATGATTTCGGCACGGAGGGCCAGCTCAGATGAGCGAGAACGATATCGTCAGCAAATCGCTTGAGGAGATCGTCCGCGAGGTGGAGTCCTCCGGATCTGGATCGGACTGGGAGCGGGTCGACGCCTTGACAGACGAAGACATTGAACAAGCCGTGCTCGAAGATCCCGACGCCGAACTTCTCGATGAGGATTGGTTTCGGCGAGCACGGCTGGTCGTGCCCGGCGAGAAAAAACACTCGGCGTAGCTCTTCGGGACACCTCTTTTCTATGCCCCGGTGGCTCCCAGCGCCGTCGCTCGTCCCGTTGGAAAGGTAGGTGTGGGTGTGAGTATAGGGATGTCGAGAATTGCGTCTTCTCAAGGCGCCGATCCCCACACACGCACACCCAGCACACGCAGAAGATGGAGACGCTTACCCTTCCGTCCTACGAGTTTCGCACCACCGAGCGGGAGGGCAAGCGCCAGATCTATGATCCATTGCGACAAACCTACGTGCGGCTCACGCCGGAGGAGTGGGTGCGCCAGCACTTTGTGCAGTACCTGATCCAGGAGCTTGACGTGCCCGCTGGGCTCGTTTCGACCGAAGCAACATTTCAGTACCAGGGCCAGGCGTGGCGGGCGGACGTGGTGGTCTACGACCGACAGGGCGATCCGCTTCTGCTGGTGGAGTGCAAAGCCCCGAGCGTGCCCATCCGTCAGGACGCGTTCGACCAGGGAGCCCGCTACAACCTCGTCCTCGGGGCCCACTACCTGGTGGTCACCAATGGGCACGAGCATTACGCCTGTCGGGTCGACACCGACTCCGGCGAGTACGCGTTCCTCGACGACCTCCCGGCCTACGACA
>CAZTDC010000477.1:0-2743 GCA_964612165.1 uncultured Salinivenus sp. | reverse complement strand
CTAATCTCGGTTAACTCGCAGCGGGGATTCTCGGTTCTGATTCGAGAGTGTCGAGAGTATTGTTCAGGTGCCCACCAGACGCTTCGAGCAGGTGTTGTATTAGAGCGGGGCTTCTTCTACTTTAGCAACCGGTTCACTCCCCTTCGAAATGCAGATCTAAAACTATGGCTCAATTCGAGGTTTACCGCGACAGCGCAGACGACTACCGGTGGCGTCTACGTGCAGATAACGGAAACATCATTGCTGACTCCGGACAGGGCTACAGCCGCCGAACCGACTGTGAGAATGGAATCGAATCTGTAAAAGAAGAGGCCCCGGATGCCGACTTGGTTGATCAAGTGGAGGACAGGCGATGAAGTAACTCGGATTACCCTATTCTATACTACGCGGCCAGTGTGGAAGAACTGTACTTCTACTGGGAATTCCGACATCAAACAGAAATTTGATTTTCGGGGACCTGCTATTGCTCGCTTGAATCATGAAAGCCTCAGTCCTATGATGGGGCGCGTCTTCCACGTCCTCATTCCAGGAAAATCTTCCGGATGCCACCTCCCTCAGCAGGATCCGGAGAACTCGTCATCAAATCCGTTTTGCTTCTCATGGCCGCAGGAATCGGCCTAACTCTGAAATCCTAGATGCCACTATGCAATCGGTTTTCCGGGCCTGTGTAGGCGTGCTCCAATTCCTTGCGGATGCTACAGGGCTTAGCTACGAGGCGGTGAATGTCATTATCTTTGTCGTCGGAGTGCCAGCCCTCGTCATAGGTCTACTCGCTCGAATCAACTACCTCGAACGGCGCTTGGCCAAGCGAGGAGAAGCTAGACGTCTAGTCGGACCAGTCTCGACGATTCTAAGTGGCCTTCTGGCTGCATTGATAGCACTGTTTCTGTTAAACTAGATTCAGTGCATCATGCTATCGTCCAATGTGCGCCCCTTCGAATATCGATCAAGAAGGAACCGACTTTGCCGTTTGGAGCATCGCGACTTTGGCAAAATAGACACTGCATGGAAAACCACCTCTGTTTTTCAAAGGAGGCCGTGAGGAGGTATCAGAAAGGGAGTGGAGTACCCAGAGAGGTGGTCTTCTCTATCAGGGTATGATAAAACCGATTATGATGCGTGAATTCGGCAGGCGAGCTGGTTATGAAACAGACGAGATGAGCGCGCCACATGCGCAATCGAGACGAAGGGCCTCGAACGGTTCGGCCAAAGCCTGCAGGCCCTCGTCCAGAAAATGGACTCTTTGGAGAAGAAGGCGTCGACTTAGCGGGCTTCGGCGAGAGGTCGACACGACTACTACCTAGGGGAAGCCCCCCTTTCACATCTTCGGAGCCCCAATCGAGTTCGAGCGCGAACTCGCCTTTAGTCGCGGTAGAGTAGAAGGAGGCTGTGCTGTATGAGGAGGATATCCCTCAGGCGCAGCCTCCCATGAAAGGCGAGAGCTCCCAAATCGAATCATTCCTAAGTTCAGTTCTTGTATTTTGCCCGCTGTCCAAGAGGGGCTAGCTACAACTCTGGAAAGAACTACAGTCTTCGAGATGAAGCGAGCAGTAGCTACTTGCCTTTTCGCCGCAGTCTTGCCAGTCGGAATCCTGACTGGATGTGACCAATCCCCAGGTGGGAACTCCGATCAGCCTGCCGATGAGGAGCCGGAAGAAGTGGCTTGCATCGACTCTGGGACGGGGACCTCGATTCAGTCAGTTCTCAACGACGGCGAGGATGCGATGCTCTGCAAGGGCGCGGAGTTCGAGATCAGTCAGCAACTGGATTACGCCAGCGACGGGCAGAGCATCTACACGGAAGGACGTCCATCAAGGGAAGAGCGGGCGGTGCTGAAAATCAGCTCGTCTGAATTGACGACCGTGATCAAAGAAACCGATCAGACTGATGTGGTGCTCGAAAGCGTGATCGTAGATGGGAATCGGCCAGAGTATGGATACAAAGATGAGGAGGCCCTTCTGATTTTCGGGCGCGATGCTCGGGGCGCTACGATCAAGAACGTGTTGGCGAAGAACACAAGGAGCTGGTCGACTCTCCACCTCCCAAGATGGGGAGGGGAATGCCGAGACATTACTGTGGAAAGCAATACCTTCGGGCCTGCCGGAACGGCTGACGGGCGCTGGGCCGATGGCATCTCTCTCGCGTGCGAAAACGCGGAAGTGATCGGGAACCGAATTGTCGACGCTACCGATGGTGGAATTGTGATTTTCGGCGCGACCGGTTCAACTGTGAAAGGAAACACGATCATCGCCGAAAACAGGACGCTCCTGGGAGGGATCAACATGGTAGACTACGGCAATGACGACAATGCCGTCCACAGCGATTACAGCGGCACGACGGTTGAAGGAAACACCATCGACGCTGAAGGAGCTCTGATCAAAATTGCCCTCGGAATGGGGCCCTCGGTTTGGAATTGGTGTCACCACGCGGGCGATCGAAACCGGGGAGGCACAGTCAAAAATAACACGCTGGCGGGAAGTCAAATGGGATATGGGTTCGTGGTTGATGGCGTGAAAAACTGGACGGTCACCGGGAATGCCGATAACTCCTCACATGTCGGCACGCCAGGGACCGGGTGTGCAGGAAATCAGATGCCGGAGCCGAAAGGATTTCTGATTAACCGGGACCGGAGCGAGGGAACGTTTCAGGACTCGTTTCAGGACCCAGGCATCCCGCTCCACGGTGGTCTTAGAATAAGCGCCGGCGGAAGCTGACAGATGCCCCAGCTACGCAGGTCACGTCA
>CAZTDC010000476.1:0-2743 GCA_964612165.1 uncultured Salinivenus sp. | reverse complement strand
GCCGTCCCCCCTCTCCTACTGTAAGCGACTGACCGAGCAGATCGGCGGGGCGCGGATCTATGCGAAGCGGGAAGACCTCTGCCACACCGGCGCGCACAAGATCAACAACACGATCGGCCAGATCATGCTGGCCACCCGCATGGGCAAAGAGCGCATTATCGCCGAGACGGGCGCCGGACAACATGGGGTGGCCACCGCGACGGTTTGCGCAAAGTTTGGAGTAGATTGCATCATCTACATGGGCGCGGAGGACATCGAGCGCCAGCGCCTCAACGTGGAGCGGATGCGACTGATGGGAGCGGAGGTGCGCGAGGTCACGACCGGCAGTAAAACGCTCAAGGAAGCGACGAGCGAGGCCATCCGTGATTGGGTGTCGAACCCCGACGATACCTTCTACATAATCGGTTCGGTCGTGGGACCGCACCCCTACCCGATGATGGTGCGCGACTTCCACCGCGTGATCGGGACGGAGACGCGGGAGCAGCTGCGAGAGGTCGAAGGGCGAGAGACGCCCGACGCCATCGCGGCCTGCGTGGGCGGCGGCTCGAATGCCATGGGCATCTTCCATCCGTTCCTCGACGACGAGAGCGTGCAGCTGCACGGCGCCGAGGCGGCTGGGCAAGGCCTCAACGGAAATCACGCGGCAACGCTCGCAAAGGGCTCGCCCGGCGTGCTCCACGGCGCCATGAGCTACCTGCTTCAGGACGACGAAGGACAGATCGAACTCGCCCACTCTCTCTCCGCCGGCCTCGACTACCCCGGCGTCGGCCCCGAGCACGCCCATCTCCAGGACACGGGCCGCGTCCAGTACCATCCCGTCACCGACGACGAGGCGCTGGAAGGCGTGAAGCTCCTCTCCGAAACCGAAGGCATCATTCCCGCCCTGGAGACCGCTCACGCCGTGTCCATCCTTCCGGACCTGGCCCGCTCTCTGGCCGAGGAGCGAGGCGACGACGCCGTCCTCGTCTTCAACTGCTCCGGCCGCGGTGACAAAGACATGGAGACCATCGCAAAACACGTCTGAATGCGTGCCTGAAGTGTGCGAGGTGCGTCTACCAGTTCGGTCATCGCATCTTTCGCCCACTTTCAGCTTCGAACCGATGCCATTGAGCCCCACGTACACACGAGAACCTGATGTCGCGACTCAACCAGACTTTTGAAGACCTGCGTGCCCATAACGAGAAAGCGATGGGCCTCTTTCTTACCGACGGCTTTCCCAATCCCGACGCCACCGTTCCCCTCCTCCACGCCCTCGACCGTGGCGACGTAGACTTTATCGAGCTCGGCATGCCCTTCAGTGACCCGCTGGCGGAGGGCCGCCCCATCCAGGAAGCGAGTGCCCGGGCCCTCGATCACGGCGTCACCATGAAAGACACTTTTCGACGGGCCGAAGAATTTCGGACGGAGAGCGACACCCCGCTCCTCCTGATGGGCTACATCAATCCAGTGCTCAAGTACGGCATTACCGACTTTTGCCGGGACGCCGCGGCGGCCGGCGTGGATGGACTCATCCTTCCCGACCTGCCCCCTGAGGAGAGCGATCAGCTGACCGAGGCGGCCGCCCGGCACGACCTCGATCTCGTCTTCTTGATCGCACCTAACTCTTCCGACGATCGCATCCGGTCGGTCGACGAGCGCGCCACCGGCTTCGTCTATGCCGTGAGCGTCACCGGCCTGACCGGCAGCGATCTCGACGACGCCCCCACCGTCGACGAATATCTCCAGCGGGCGCAGGGACTCGTCCGGCAGAATCCGTTGCTCGTGGGCTTCGGCATTAAGACCCACCAGGACGCGATGCGACTCAGCCGCCATACCGACGGCTTTATCGTGGGCTCTGCCCTCATCAACCGCATCGAACACCTATGGGATGAGGAGCAGCCCCCCATGGACGAGCGCCTCGACGCGGTCGCGGCCTTTGCCCGCCGACTCAAGCATGGAGAGACTGCGGCGGCGTAACGGCTAAGCTTATTCCTTTGGGGAGCAATGGGAGCACTCCCCAGTTGAGCAATGTTTGACCTGATCACTGCCGCCCCGACGTGTCCGACCGCCCCATGAACCTTTCCTCCCCCGCCCGCTCCGTCCTCTTGGCTGGGCTTGCCTTCGTTCTGCTCGGCCTCTTCGGGTGCGAGGGCGACTATCGCCCCGACGCCATCGGCAAGGAAGGAGAAATTACGGTCGTCATGGATAGCTCCCTCTGGACCGGACCGGCGGGGGAGGCGTTTCGCAAAAACGTCACCCCGTGGATCGAGACGCTCCCCCAGCCGGAACGCTACTTCGAAATTCGTCATCTCGAACTGTCGAGTGAGCGCACCTACGAGGACATTCAGAGCTTGAAAAACGTGGTCATCGCTGCGCCCTTGAGCGACTCGACCAATGAGGCCAACTTCCTGCGGCGACGGTTGTCGACGGACGCTCGCCAGGCCATTAAAAACGGACAGGCGGCCGTCGTTGCGAAGCCAGACCTGTGGCGTCGCAGTCAGCGCATCTTTTTCGTAACCGCCGCCACGCCCGACGCCCTTGCCGACGTCCTTCAGGAACGCGGCGACGAGATCAAGCGCAGCGTGAAGGACGTTACCCTTCAGCGCATGAAAAAGGAGATGTACGACCGGGCCCGTCAGTACGCTCTGGAAGACTCGTTAATGGAGAGGCACGGCTACGCCGTAAACGTCCAGCACGACTACCAGATTGCGGTCGATACGACTACCCAATCATCGGGGTTCATGTGGTTGCGTCGCATCCTCGC
>CAZTDC010000475.1:0-2746 GCA_964612165.1 uncultured Salinivenus sp. | reverse complement strand
TCGACGTGACGTTCAACGCCGCGAGCCTCTCGTTTGTCGATACGTCGGAGCCGATCACCGACGACTTGCAGGTTGGGAATTCGGAAACCGGCGTTGTGAGCATCGGATTTTTCGACACCGACGGGGTGGACCCGTCCGACAATGACGGCAAGCTAGTCGACCTTCGCTTTGCGGTGTCCGACCAGTTTAGTCCTGGGAACCAGACGACCCTCAGCTTTGCCGAAGGGGGTGAGCTCTCGAATCCATCCGGGACTGTGTACAACACGACCTTTGAGGATGGGACGCTTACCTCCATCGACCGGCAAGCTCTGCTCGGAACCCAGGCCCTTGACCTGACGGCCGGTGATACGGAACTTCAGCTCACCGATGTCGCCGCCGAGGCTGGGGACGTGATCCTCATCACGACCGACAACGGAGACGGCGAGTTTACGGACGAGACGGTAGTTGGAAGTCGCGAGGTCAGCTCGGAGCTAAGCGGTGAGGACCTCCTCATCGATGTCCAGGCCGACGATGACACAGAGGACGCGCAGCCGGGCGACCACGCTGCGCATATTTCGACGACCGGAGGTCTCGACGGCGTCGTGTTCACCAGTGAGACGGCCGCCATCTACGGCGTCGCGCAGTTTGACTGGCAGGATGAAATGGTGACCGGAGAGACGGATTCGGTGACCATCGACGCCGTTGAGATTCTTTACGACGGAGACGTTGGAGAAGACCAGATTTCGCTCGACTTGCACTCCGTGAGCGACGGGGCGGTTGGTGCCTTTATCGGCGTCAGCCAAGAAGACCTTGCGGTCGGAGAGGTCCACGAAGACGTGACAATCGACGTTCTTGAGCCGCGAGGCCCGGGCGACGACTCCGAACGGGTCGAAGACGTGATCGATGAGACCGGCGAGTTCTTCGCGATGGCTCACCTGGGGCCCGCTGGCACAGACGCAAACGGGGACCGCATTCCGGCCCAGCAGCCGGCTCTCGCGACGACTGTAGACCCCGGAACGGTGGGCGACTTCGCGACCGTTGGGATTGCCATTGATGTTAACGTGACGCGTGAATTCGGCGACGCGTCGAACCAGGCCAACTACGAGCTCGTCGCGCTCCCAGGACAGGCGAACGTCGACCTGGCCGAGACCGTCTCTGGGGAGCAAGGACCCAACTGGCGTGCATTCCGAGAGCTCGGCGCGACCAATGACGGAGATGCCGGACTTGAAGAGTATGACGGAAGCGACGCCTTCACCTTCCAGGAAGGACGCGCCTTCTGGGTAATTTCCCAGAGCCCGTTTTCCTTCCAGGGTGCGGTTCTTCCAACAACATCGTCGTCCATTGACTTGCAGGGAGGCTGGAACGCCGTCTCGAATCCGCTTCAGTCGGACTTTGACTGGCAGTCCATCCAGGACGCCAATGGCCTCGATGAGGCTCTTTGGCGCTGGGATGGAGGCTGGGAACAGGTCGATACCTTTAGCTCGGCCCAGACCGGGGAAGGGTACTACGTCTTCAACAGTGAAGACCTTGAATCTCTCTCCCTGACAACCGAGTCCGAGGGGAACGCCCTGGCCGCGAAGGATAACGGTCCCCAGACGATTGACTTGACGGCTCGCGCTGGCGAGGAGGACGGCTCAAGCATCACGGTCGGGATTGGCAGCGAGACGTCCACATACCGCGCTCCCCCCGCCCACTTCTCCAGCTCGAAGACGACCCTCCGAGTTCTCGGATCCGACACCGAAAACCGGTACGCTCGGATGGTCAAGGCGGTGGAGGGAGAGTCGACAACGTTTAGCCTCATGCTGAGTGGCGAGGAAAACGAGACCGCCACGATCGAGGCCAGCGGACTGGACGCGAGTGGACCTGAGGGTGCCGTGCTCGTCGACGAATCCTCCGACCAGACGTACGACCTTCAGGAAACGTCTACCGTTTCGATTCCGACTGGGGACGACGGAAAGGCCCGTCTCAGCCTGCAAGTCGGAGCGGCGGACGACCTCCAGCAAATTGCGGCCCCTGACGAGACACAGCTCCGTGGCAACTACCCGAACCCCTTCTCCGAGCAGACGACCGTTGAGCTTGCTCTCTCGGAGCAGGCAGACGTAAAGGTTCAGGTATACAACGTGCTCGGCCAGCAGATTGCGACTGTCGCGGACGGTCAAATGGAAGCCGGCAGCCACGAGCTTGAGTGGGACGGAAGCTCCCTCTCGAGCGGCGTCTACTTCGTACGGATGGAAGCCGGAGACGTAACGGATACCCACAAGATCACCGTCGTGCGTTAACTCCACGGTGCAGTGCCACGGCGTAGCCCTGGTTCATGTGACCGGACTCTCTTGACTGAAAAACTCCCTTATTGAGCATGATTAGCGACATGTCAACTTCCCTTTCCCGCCGCCTGTCTCGCGGGCTGCCTAAGGCCGGAATGATGCTTTTCGTTCTCGTCTTAGGCGTGGCCCTTACCGCTTGCGGCGATGAAGACGACGGAATGGACGGAGGAATGGACCTTTCTCCTCCCGAGGTGACCGGTTCCATCAACAATCAGGACTTAGTTGCCGACGACGATCCTGTTGAGGTCGACATAAGCGACGTATTTGACGGGGAAGAACTTACATTCTCGGCGTCCTCTTCGGACGCGGGCGTTGCGACGGCCTCGCTGGACGGCACGACTCTCACTGTCGACCCGCAAAACGGTGGATCGGCGAATGTTACGGTCACTGCCGAGAACGATGCGGGCTCGGCAGAAACGAGCTTTGAGGCGAACATCGACCTC
>CAZTDC010000474.1:0-2752 GCA_964612165.1 uncultured Salinivenus sp. | reverse complement strand
TTGCCCCAGCGCCGGTCCAGGCGCAAGAGAACACAAGAGGGTCAGGAGGAGAGCGCCCGTTCCGACCTGCACGAGTAGCGCCCCCAAAAGGGACGTTGCGTCCGCTAGTTTTACGGCTGAAGAGACAGATTCCTGCTTTTCGTTGGCGAAGGGGATCATAGCTAGAGGAGCAATGGGCAAAAAGAATCGAGAAGGGATCAGTGCCGTTAAAGGCCGCTCTGTCTCGGCAAGAGTCGAGACCGAGAACCGTAGGCGATCTGCGTAAGACTCCTTAGTTTTGACAGCAAACTACATTCCAAATCTACGTCACAGTCCCCTTTTGCATCAACCCGTACGCAGGGCGCTTGGAGTCAGCGTCGGACCAATGTTTTTCTGGGATGAGTGACGGCAACCTGCCCGCGTATAGACTCTTCTACCCCGTTCGACTACGGATGGTGAGCGGCCTCCGCCAGAGATGGACTGACTTCTGATATTCCTCGAAGGGGGACCATAGTGCTGTGGCAGGTCTACTGCTCCTTTTTAGATCCATTCATCTCTTCTCAATTCAAGAAGAGCCTCTCTGCCAGCCAAGCCCGTCGGCTCCAACGGTCTGCTTCTATGCCGCAGGCTGCCACTCAGCCTCCGGCCCGTGGAGAATCTATGACGCTTTCTTGTCATGGACGGGCCCCCTGGAACAATAAACGCGACCCCACAAGCGGCCCACCGGCATCACGCACTCACAACTGGACCCGAAGGGCAAGACCGACTTGTCCATTCCTGTCGGCCGTCGGTAGGAGTAGGGCCTGCCGTCGGTGTCGAGCGTTGTAGGCCCGCGCTGCGTCTCCGGCCGTTTGGATGTCGTAGAGCGCACTGCCAAGCACGACGCTAAGACCGGCCAGGCCTATGGCCCCGGCAACCTCAGAGTCTTGATCGATTGATGTCAGGCCGGCAACAAACGCAGTGCCCCCTCCCACGCGGAGGCCAATGCCGGTTATTGCCTGACGCGTGTTGTCGGCGTAGAAGTGCCCGAAGGAGGGACCAACGATGAGACCGCTTCCGAATACGGGCGCGAGCAAGAGTGTGCCTGCCATCGAGTAGGTCGTGGCCCAACCTGGGGATTTCGTGTCTATTCGGGGAGAGGGATCCGTCTGTGTGACCGGGTCGCTCCGCCCCCTATCGGCCCCGGTGGTGTCCGGCCCTGGAGCCAACTGAGCGGTAGCCGACGTCCCAATCATCATCGACACGAGAAGCATGACTGAAAGGGTGCGAAACGGTTGCATGGGCTCTGTTGGAAGCATGATGGAGACTGTTGACTGCACCCTCCATCCTACACAGCCCGGTCCGGGACAAACCGGACACACTTCCCGGGCGATCGGCCATGTCCGCTCTTTCAGGAAATGCGTCCGGCGAGTCGGACCTTGAAGGAAAGGGCCCCGAACGATTTTCCCAGTGACTCTTCAGCGTTGAGGCTTCCCTCTATCGGGTTCCTACTCATGCTTCTCACCCCGCAAGAAGTGATTCCTTACTGGCCGGGAATTCCCGGGCGGCGCCCGATGACGTGAACGTCCCCGGTCGACGGCGTTGTCCCGTTTGGGAGAACGGCAGGGAACGGGTACGTGAATTGTAACAAGAACCAGTGTCGACGAGCGATGCCCTCCAGAGTCGACCGCGCTGGTGTCGCCCCCCAAGTCGGGAAAGTCGGCTCACCGGAACCGGATCTGACGGGGAGAAGAGACAACGACCTCCGGTGTCCCTTGATGGAGCCGAACCGTGCCGGTGACACAGATTGTCCGACCGGCGTATTGATCTTCAGGGGCGGGGTCCCACCGGGGTCGCTCCTCATTCCATATGAGGGCCGTGAAGGGCTGCTCGGGATGCTTCCCCCCGATGTTGATGAACGTTGGCTTTCCGTCAATCTCTTCGATCCAGGTCACCTCGGCAACCTCCCCGCACACCTCGGCGCGCTCGCCCACGTAGTCAGCGGCCTCCTGGACGGGAATCGGTCCGGCCGGAGCCCCTGCCCCAGTCTGTGGACCGACCAGATGGCGCGACGCGAAGAGTCCCACGGCCAACAGGCCCGACACGAGCAAGATTGATCCTTTCCAGCGGGTAAGAGCCTGAAGCATGGGCCTCCAGCATGTGCCTTTATGAAAGGACCGGGCGCCCCGGCGCTTCTGTTTTCGAGTCTCCCGTACTCCTACATCAGGAGATCAGCATCTGTTTAGCGTGTTGTCACGGCCGCTCGGTCACTCGTGCGCTTGGAAGGAGGCCGCAGTGGAGGCTGCGCCGGTGGTTGCCGGGGAGCGCAGGACGTTAACGTCCGATTCGACGCGGGCGAGGCTGGCGAAAAGGCCCGTGCCCCCGTCGACGTGATCGCGGACGTTGGGAATTTCCCCTGGGCGTCTTCCCTGCTGGGCCCGTTGTGTCCGCAGGAAGTCGTAGTAGTTCGTGTCGACGACGTTGACGGCCACGCGGTTCGGGCCGTAGAAGGCAAAGCCGATCCACGGCAGATCGATGGTGAGGGTGCCGTCGGGATTTTGGACGTAGTTTCCTTCATTCAGGAGCGGAGTGGGCGTCAGGTTGACGTGCAGGCAGGAGATTCCGCCGCGACCGGCACGCGCCTCGGCGAGATCGGCAACAGCGGGAACAGCTGGGAGCCGCATCTCCACCTGAGCGCCCAGCGTGCGCCGGGCGCACGCCCCCTTCTGGACGCCGCCCCGAAAGCCATGACGTTCGACTGGGCCTTTCCCCTCCGGAATGAGGTCATTCGAAA
>CAZTDC010000473.1:0-2760 GCA_964612165.1 uncultured Salinivenus sp. | reverse complement strand
TCTCCCACGCCGACATGGACGGGGAGCACGAGCGCTTGCCCATTGACGACCTCGACGACCCACAGCTCGACGAGGTGCTTCGCGACCAGGCTGAAGATCTGCGCTTCGACGTGGAGCTGGTGCGCGAGGCCGGCAACGAGCTGGACGTCCAAAAATACCTTGATGGCAAGCAGACGCCCGTCTTCTTCGGAAGTGCGCTCAGCAACTTCGGGGTGGGGGACATGTTCGACACCTTCGTCGAGATTGCCCCGTCGCCCCGCCCCCGCGAGACGGTGACGCGGACGGTGTCGCCCTACGAGGAGGAGTTTACCGGCGTGGCGTTCAAGATCCAGGCCAATATGGACCCAAAGCACCACGACCGCATGGCGTTCGTTCGGGTGTGCTCGGGCAAGTTTGAGAAAGGAATGACGGTGATTCATCACCGCACCGGTCGCGAACTGAACCTCAACAACGCGACCACCTTTATGGCGCAGGATCGGGAGGGCATCGACACGGCCTACCCGGGAGACATCATCGGCATCATGAGCCACGGGCGCATCAAGATTGGCGACAGCTTTTCGGAGACCGAGCCCCTCCACTTCACCGGCGTGCCGAGCTTTGCCCCGGAGCACTTCCGGAAAGTGCACCTCGACGATCCATTCCGCTCCAAGCACCTGGGCAAGGGGTTGCAGCAGCTGAGCGAGGAGGGGGCCATTCAGGCGTTCCGGCCGCTTCGGGGCAACGACTACATCCTCGGCGCCGTCGGCGAGCTGCAGTTCGACGTGACCCTTGATCGGCTGGAGGATGAGTACAACGTTGAGGCTCACCTGTCGGGCGCTCCGTACACGTGCTGCCGCTGGGTGAACGGGCCGCCCGACGACATGGAGCGGTTCGAAAGCGAGGAGCGAGACAGTCTCTTCCGTGACGCGGATGGCGACCTAGCCTATCTGGGGCTGAGTGAGTTTCGGCTTGAACGGACGATGGACGAATGGCCGCGGATCACCTTTGCCTCAACGAAAGAGCATACCGCGGAGGAAGAAGAGTAGCCTCCGGGGAATCTCTGTCGATCCTCGACCGTTTTTAAGACCCACCATCACGACCGAAAATCGACACCGGTTCACCGATGGCCGATCCACTTTTAGTCGGTGGGATCCTCATTGCCTGTTTCGTCGCCTATAACATCGGCGGCTCGACGACAGGTCCTGCGTTTGGTCCAGCTATCGGGGCCAACGTCCTCTCCAAAACCTGGGCCGGCGTGCTGATGGGCGTCGCGTTCTTTGTGGGGGCCTTCACGATTGGGCGGCGCGTCGTGGACACCTTGGGAACGGATCTCGTCCACGACCCCAGCATCTTCACGCTGGAAGCGAGCATCATCGTCCTCGGCTTCATTGGCGCCGCACTTCTGCTTGGAAATCTCTCTGGGGCGCCCGCCTCGACGTCGATGACGGCGGTGGGGGCGATTGCGGGCCTGGGGTTTGCCAGTGGCGAGCTCAACCACGTCATCATCGGTGAAATTTTTGCTTGGTGGCTGCTGTCGCCCATTATCGGCTTCTGGATGGCCGTCATGATTGGACGGTACTGGTATAAAGAGATCGACCAGGTCATTGCCATTCAGCAAACCGAGGGGCCACTGATTACGATCGAACAGGTTGGATCGAGCGCCCTGGCCCGGCGACCAACCCTCGGTCCCAACACCACTCGGCGCGAATTTGTGGGGACCACCGTTCTCATAACCATCGGATGCCTAATGGCCTTCAGTTCTGGCACCAGCAATATCGCAAATGCCGTTGCTCCCCTCGTGGGAAGTGGGGCGCTCGGAATGAATTCGGCCATTTACATTGGATGCGCGGCCGTCGCGGTCGGGGCGCTCACGATTGCGCGTCGGACCATGGAGACGCTGGGCAACGACATCACGGATCTGCCACTCACGGCTGCGATCATCGTAGCTGTGCTCAGCTCGACGATTGTGATTATCCTCTCGGCGCTGGGCATACCCGCGAGTTTCGTCGTGGTGGCGACGGTCTGCATCATTGGGCTGGGGTGGGGGCGCTCGACCCACGCCCTCTCCATTGGCGAGGCGGTTCGCGGGGAGGCCGCGCCGCAGGTGTCTCTCGATGCTCTTGCCGATGAGGACAGCCGGGCGAAGGGGCAGGGATCGAAAGAAATTTCCGCCCGGTCGGCCTCCCGACGATTTGCGGGCATGGAGGAGACGGCAGCGACGCCCGCTCGCTCGGATCTTTTTGATCCCGGTACGACGGTCCGCGTCATTCTCATGCAAAACGTCGTTCCTATTCTCGCGACGGTGGGGTCCTATCTGACCTTTTTCCTGCTCAATACGTTTTGAGTATCGTGTAGGAACTGCTGAGGCGATATGAACGGGACAGACGATCATTCTCATGCAACTGAGAGGACGACAAACACAGTTCTACATCGACCTGCTGTACGGTCTTGGGTTCGCGGGGGGCTTCGGGTATCTTCTGTTTGTTGGGATGGATGCACGGATTGCCGCCTTTCAGAGCGGCCTCGTTTTCGGGTACTTTCTCCGCGTCTGGGAAAACATGAGCGTCTACGAGCGGATCTTGCAGGAGGAGGTGGCCGAGGAAGCCGAGGAGGCCGTGGCCGAAGAAATCGAGGCAACCATGCCCGAAGAGGTCGAGGAGGCCGTCGCAGAAGAGGCCGAACGGGCCGTCGCCGAACATGCGGAGGAGACAGTGGCTGAAGAGGTCACCATGGAGGTCGAAAAGCAAGTCCCCGAAGAGATGGCCGACGAGATCGACGAGC
>CAZTDC010000472.1:1698-2765 GCA_964612165.1 uncultured Salinivenus sp. | reverse complement strand
GGGCAGGGCTTTGAGCCCCACGAGGAAAACCCGATGCTCGGCTGGCGCGGGGCGTCCCGCTACTACAGCGACGACTACCGCGAGGGCTTTGCCCTGGAGTGCCAGGCCCTCAAGCGGGTGCGCGACGAGATGGGCTTCACGAACGTCGTGATCATGGTGCCCTTCTGCCGGACGCCCGAAGAGGCGGATCACGTGCTGGAGGTCCTGGCCGACAACGGCCTGGAGAGTGGCGAGAACGGCCTGGAGGTCTACGTGATGGCCGAGACGCCGTCGAACGTGGTTGAGGCCGAGGCCTTCGGCGAGCGGTTCGACGGCTTTTCCATCGGCACAAACGACCTCACGCAGCTGGTGCTGGGCGTGGGCCGCGATGCTGAGCGGCTGTCCTACCTCTTCGATGAGCGCAACACCTCGGTCACCCGGATGATTTCCGACCTGATCGACCGGGCCCACAACGCGGATCGCCCAATTGGCATCTGTGGCCAGGCCCCCAGCGACCACCCCGACTTCGCGGAGTTTCTGGTCGAGGCCGGCATCGACACGATCTCGGTCACTCCCGACAGCGTGGCCGACGTGCTCCACCACGTGGCCCGGGCCGAAGAGGCAACGTCTCCAGTTAAAGTCGAGTAGAGAACGAGCGTACCTTCGTTGGGTCCAGCTTCGACGGACGGAAGTAGTTGCCTCCAAGGACGCTTTATCGGCCCTGTGGAGGTTCTCCGGGTCGGCCTGCAGGCGGGAGAGGGGAGGGCCAACCGTGGCACGGTCGAGTCGATGGTGGCCCTCGTTGAGCCGGTCGGCCTTTCATTTCGGACCGGCAATGCCTTCTTTGCGACTCCCCGTCGCCCCTTCCATCGATGCCTGCGTGCCATGCCTCGTCCCCGACTCGGGAGCAGCGTGCTGTCCGGGATTGGTCTCCTCTCCGGCGTCGCCGTCCTGCTCGGCGTTCTCGTTGCGCCCCCGTTCGCCCCGTCGGACCGGTCGGCCGATGCGGACACGACCGACGTGTTCATGTGGACCGGCGCCAGCAACTTTCTCCCGCAGGACTCTCTCCTGTTCCAGACCAAACTTGC
>CAZTDC010000472.1:0-1598 GCA_964612165.1 uncultured Salinivenus sp. | reverse complement strand
AGCGCCGAGGTGGGCCTCTTTCTGCACCACCCGCACAACGCCTCTCGTGCGATGGCCGGCCCCCACACGTTCGTCGATTCATTCATGGCGGCGGCCGAGGCCAAGGGGGCCACGCCCGATTTCATCTATTCCGACGTGTATCGCGGCTACTTTAACCGGGGCTACGGGGTGGAGGCCACGAATGACTACATCACCGACGTGGTGTCGCACACGAAAGACGTGGCCGACCGGTACGACGCCGAGGCCCACCACCTGGGGCAGACGCACACGATCAAGCTCGGCTACACGCCCAGCCGATGGGAGATCGACACGAACGTGAAGGCCATGCTGGCGGGCAATCCGGACGGGGTCGGGTGGTACTGGCCCAACTACGCCTCCACCAACCACACGAAGGGGCCGAACGGGACGCCCGCCCAGCCGGAGGGCTACGACGTGTCCTTCGATCCGTTCGTCCGCAACAGCTGGGGCAAAACCGGGCCGGCCGGGTCCCTCTTCGCTACCTCGCGCGACCGGTTCGTGTACGCCTACCTGCGCCTGCAGGAGGCCGCCGGCCGGCTCACGCCGGAGAATCGGTTCGACCTCTGGCTCTACGGCTACGACTTCGACCACGCCGAGCACACCGTGTACGTCCGCTCGCCGGAGGCCTCCGAGTGGACGTTCCTCGGCACGATCAATCCGCAGCGGGACCGCGACGCCTACGTGGAGCAGTCGCAAGGCGAACACGTCTACTCCTACGACGAGAAGTGGCATGCGGTCGTCTTCCATGGCCTGCGGCGCGCGA
Source organism: uncultured Salinivenus sp. (assembly GCA_964612165.1). Taxonomy (GTDB): domain Bacteria; phylum Bacteroidota; class Rhodothermia; order Rhodothermales; family Salinibacteraceae; genus Salinibacter. The sequence goes on along the minus strand of CAZTDC010000472.1, from coordinate 817 downwards.
AGCACCTTGGGGGGGACGAGTCGGGGACGCGTCTGGAGATTAAGGTCGCCACGCATGACGGCAGCGACGCCTCCCGATTGGGGGCGGCCTACGTTCTCCCCTACCGGGCCACCCGCCACTACGTGACGGAGCCGAAGGCCACGAGCCTCATCGAGCGGCAGCCGCGCTGGATGGCCGTCAACAGCCTGGCTCGTCACGTGCGCCCCACGCCCGATACGCTCCGGCCGGGCACGCCCCGCACCTATCCCCTCAGCGCCGATGCGCCCCTCGACACGGCCGGGGTCCGGTCGTGGCAACAGCGCCTGTCCCCGTAACGGCCCTCCGGGTCCCATGCGCACGCTCCGCTCAACGTCGCCTCTCATTCTCACGAGCGCCCTGGGTGTCCTCGTGCTCGCGCTGGGGGGATGCGTGTTCGATTCGGGTTCTGTCCCGCCCGCACCCGACGCTCCCGACACGACGCGGAGCGGCGGCGTGGTCTGGACGGGGCCCCTCGAGGTGGCGTCCGGCGAGGGCCACCGAGGGCCGTGGCGCATGAATCAGTCGGACTGGCGCTTCGTGGACGACCCAACCGTCGCCCTCGGCGCGGACGGCACGGCGGGCCTGGTTTGGACCGACCACGTCGAGCAGGATCTCTTCTATCAGGCGTACGGGCCGGACGGGGAGCGCCGACTGCCGTCCCCCGTCAACGTGTCGCAGACCCCGGACACCTTCTCGTGGCTGCCGCGCATGGTCTTCCCCACCGGTTCGCCCGACACGGTGTACGTGCTGTGGCAGGAGATCATCTTCTCGGGCGGGTCGCACGGGGGCGAGGCGCTGT
>CAZTDC010000471.1:0-2780 GCA_964612165.1 uncultured Salinivenus sp. | reverse complement strand
TCGGGTGGTTCATCATGGTGTCGTTGACCATCGTGAGCCGGACGCGCTCGCCGTGCTCGATGCGGATCGGGTCGGCGTCGGAAAACTCCACGCCGTTGATGCCCCACATGAAGCGCTCCATGTTGCCGGTGAGGTGCATCTCAATCTCGCGGTCCGGCGCGCGAAACTCGTCCTTTTTGTCGAGCGCCTTGAGCTGGTCGTAGGTGAGCACCCGGCGGCCGTCATCTCCCAGCCCGATCCCCGGCTCGTGCAACCGCGACTTCGTCGTCATGGGCAGGCCGGCCTCGGCGGGGCCGTGATCATCGTCTGGGTCGTGCATGACGGGCTCCGGAAGCGTTCCCGGCGGGCGCAGGCTGTCCTCCGACCCCGATGACGCCATTCCATCGTCCATGTCCTCGGACCTGTCGCCGTGATCCATCTTGCCATGGTTCATGCCCTCCATATCCCCCATCTCTCCATGGCTCATGCCCTCCATGTCGCCGTCGCCCATGCCGCCCATCCCCATCGCGGCCATGGTGAGCGTGGGACGGTCGCGCTGCTCGGGCACCGGGCCGTCCATGCCCTCGCGAGGGGCGAGCGTGCCGCGGGCATAGCTGCTCCGGTCGAGAGACTCGGCGAAGACGGTATAGGCCTGGTCCTCCGTCGGCTCCACGATCACGTCGACCCGTTCGGCCGTCCCGATGCGGAACTCGTCGGTCGTCACCGGCTCGACGTTCTGCCCGCTCACCTGGACCACGTCCATCTCCAGCCCCGGCACCCGCACGTCGAAGATGGAGGCGGCGCTGGCGTTGATGACCCGCAGGCGCACCCGCTCGCCCGGATTGAAGAGGCCCGTCCAGTTCGTCTCGGGGGCCTGCCCGTTCATCAGATAGGTGTAGGTCGGCGCCCGCACGGCGGAAAGGTCGGTCGCACTCATCCGCATCCGGTCCCAGCTGAGGCGGTTCTTGAGGGTGGACCAGAACCCGTCGTCCGAGACATCCGACCAGAACTCGCCGACGGTCTGCTGCTGAAAATTGTAGTAGTGCTCCCCCTTCTTCAGGTTGGCGAGAATGTCGTAGGGGTCCTCGAAGGCCCAGTCCGACAGGACCACCACGTGCTCCCGGTCGTAGTCCTGCGGCTCTTCGCCGGCGGGGTCGATGATCAGCGGCCCGTAGTGGCCGAACTGTTCCTGGAGGCCCGAGTGGCTGTGGTACCAGTAGGTGCCGTACTGACGGACCTCGAAGGGCCCCGCCTCAAAGGTGTCCCCCGGCGCCACGCCCGGATAGTTCACCTTCGGCACGCCGTCGAACTGGTTGGGCAACAGAAGCCCATGCCAGTGGATGGAGGTCTCTTCTTCTAGCTTGTTATGGTAGCGGAGGACCACCTCTTCCCCCTCCTGCAGGCGAATGAGCGGGCCGGGGACGCTGCCGTTCATCGTGATGGCCGTTCCGCGCTTACCGGCCACCTCGAAGGGCGTTTTTTCGATGGTAATGTCGTACTCGACGCGGTTGCCGTCGCGCCGGGTCGGTTCCAGGGCGGACAGTCCGCCCTGAGCCACGTCTCCAGACGCCCGGGCCCATCCCGGCATCAGCGTCTGTACCCCCGCCAGGGCAGCGACCGCCCCGGCGCTGCGGAGAAAGTCGCGACGCGAGACGGGGGCGATGTTCGAATCGGATGCAGTTGAGGGAGACGGAGAATCAGCTGTGCTCATCGGAGCGAGTACGTTGGCTTGAGAAGTCGGCGTAGAGGGGCAGTCTCGTCCACTTAGGAATGCGGGAAACGCGGACGGAGACGGAGCAGGGTGCCGTCCCCCCCCCAGTCAGCGGAGCGCTGACCGATGGGGGTGGCACGACGGCTGCCCCTTCTCACTCAAGCCAGACGCCGACCGAGGCGTGGAGACGATGAGCACGTGGACCTACGGGCCCTGTGGGCGACAGAGAGGAATGGGCTTCGGACCGGGCGACGGGCTGAGCCTGCGTGGGAGCGCTTCCTCCGCCCTGCACGTCGGGCGATGGAGACGGGGTCGTGAGGGCGTCTTCGCTGGCGTGCTGTGTGAGACACACGGCGGAGGACGTGCACGCGTCCCCCTCGCAGTGCGAACTCGACCCGGACGTGTCGCAGTGATCGGACGACGACGGCCCCATCGGCGCGCAGGCGGCATGCCCCAGCGGCGCCCCCCAGCCGAGCCCAAAGAGCAGGGCGACGAGGGCCGTCCCGATGCGATATGTGAGCGACGATCCGGTCACGAGGAGCACGTCGTCTGTTTGAAAGCGGGAGGTGTACGTATGGGGGGTAGGGGTATATGTTCCAAAAAAATCCCCTCCCCAGTGCCAAGGCGCGACAAAATAGCGAACGGGTGGGTTGCCTCCTGCGCCGCTAGTTCTCAGCGTCGGCTGTGACGGTCAGGCTCCCCTTCATGCCCATCTCGTAGTGCTTCTTGCCGCCGGTTGTCTCGAAGCAGGCGGTGGTGTACGTCCCCGCCTTCGATTCGGGGAGGGTAAAGGTGATGGAGCCGCTCCCCCCCGGCGGCAGCTCAAACTCGTTTTCGTGGTGCTCTTCCTCCTCGTGTTCCTCATCGTGCGCCTCATCGTCCTCCTCATGGGCCTCAGCGTGCTTGCTCTTCTCGATCGACACGCCGCTGAAGAGATTCTCCGCGAACCCCTCCCCGTTGCTTGAAACCGTGTCGCCGACCACGAAGTAGTGCTCCACGCTTCCGGCATTTTCAAATTCGAGCGTCACCGGTTTGCCGGCGGGCACCGTGATGCTCGACGGCTCATAGGCGTGATCTTTCATCGTCACCT
>CAZTDC010000470.1:0-2785 GCA_964612165.1 uncultured Salinivenus sp. | reverse complement strand
ACGGCTCGGCGCACCGCCTTCTCCAAGATTGAAGCCCGGGTGGAGGGGACGAAGATGGCGAGGGAGGCGCTCGGTCTCAACGAGTAGTTCTCAAAATCGGGGACCTTGCCGGGAAAAACCTGCCGCCGGACTGGAGCGTATACCTGTATCCGGTTTTTCCTTTCGACACTATCGCTTTACCATGACCCGTGCCGTCGAAACCACCGACCGGCCGATTACCGGCGAGGAGTTGCTTCGCATGACGGACGTGGGCCGGTGTGAACTCGTGAAAGGCCAGATTAAAGAGATGCCCCCTGCAACCGGACGTCCCCACGGACGCACCGAGACAGAAATTGGATTTCATCTCCGACGGTTCGTGGGTGAGCGCGATCTCGGGGAAGTCATGGTCGGAGAGGTGGGCATCTATACCGAGCGCGATCCCGACAGCGTGCGAGCAGCCGACGTGCTGTTCATCTCCCACGAGCGACTGAAGCAGTCCGATCCGGAGGGCTTTCTCGACGTGCCTCCGGAGCTCGTCGTGGAAATCCTGTCCCCTGAAAACAAGTGGGAAGAGATGCGGCGAAAGTTGAGGGAGTATTTCGACGTGGGCGTCGATACCGTCTGGGTTGTTGAGCCGTCCAACCGGGCCGTGCAGGTCTATCGCGGCATCGATGAGGTGCAGACGCTGGAGGGGGGCGACGTGCTCGACGGCGACGGTCCGCTTGAGGGCTTTTCGGTCAAGATTGCCGACCTATTCGACTGACTGTCCCCGTTTCTCCAGAGCGGTGAGAAGGCGTTCGTGCAGGCCGTCGAAGCTACCGTTGCTCATGAGGAGGGCCACGTCGCCGGGGCGGAGCGCGTCCACCAGCGCGGGCAGCATCGCGTCTACGTCGTCGAAAGCCTGAGCGGGCACGCCGCGGTCGGTAATCATCTGAACGACGGCCGACGGGTCGAGCATCGTCTCGGCGTCGTCGTTGTGGCGTACCGGCGGGGCCTTTAGGAAAACCTGGTCGGCGGCGTCGAAGGCTTCGCCGTAGGGCGTCTCGAAGGCCTTGCGGCGGCTGGAGTTGGAGCGCGGTTCGAATACCGCTACGAGGCGCCGGTTGGGGTGGGCGGCACGAACCGCCTGAAGCGTGGCCGTTACGGCGGTCGGGTGGTGGGCAAAGTCGTCGAGCACGAGCACACCGCCCGGCTCGCCCCGCACCTCCTGCCGCCGTTTCATGCCCTTGAAGGTGGAGAGTCCCTCAGCAATCTGGGGGACGGGAATCCCTTCGCTGTGTGCAAGCACGGCGGCGGCCAGTGCGTTCTGCACGTTGTAGCGCCCGTGCATCGGGAACTGCACGTCTGCCTCCTCGCCGTTGAGGTGGAGCGTGAAGCGCTGGCCGTCGGCGGTTGCGATCCGATCGGTGGCGCGGGCGTCGTTATGGGCGGCGAGGCCGTAGGTGCGGACGGAGGCATCGGTGTGGTCGGCAAGAGTACGGACCGCCGGAGAATCGCCGCAGAGGGCGAGCAGGCCGTCCGCGTCGAGCAGGCCTACGAAGCGTTCGAACGCGCGGCGGTAGTCGGCCTCGTCTTCGAAGATGTCGGCGTGGTCGAACTCGACGGAGGTGACGACGGCCCGCTGCGGCCGGTAGTGCATGAACTTGGGCCGCTTGTCGAAGTAGGCGCTGTCGTACTCGTCGCCCTCGATCACAAACGGGGCGTCCGCCCCCAGCGCGTAGCTTCCGTTCTGATCCTGCGGCACCCCGCCCACGAGGAAGCCCGGATCCAGGCCGGCGTGCTGCAGGAGGTGGATGAGCAGGCCCGTCGTCGTCGTTTTGCCGTGGGTGCCAGTAATGACGAGCGGGCGTCGGTCGTCGGTGAGGAAGCAGTGGGCCAGGGCTTCGGGAAAGGATTGCTGCACGAGGCGCTCCTCCCGGGCGCAGGTGGCCTCCGGATGGGTGGGCGTGCAGGCGTTGCCCACCACCGTAAGGTCCGGCGCGGGATCGAGGTGATCCGGATCGTAACCCTCCAGCACCGGAATATTCTGCTCGGCGAGGCGAGTGCTCATGGGCGGGTACACGCCGTCGTCGGCCCCGCGCACGTCGTAGCCCGCCTGCTTGAAGAGGCCCGCCAGCGCGCCCATTCCTGTCCCGCAGATGCCGATGAGGTACACGTCGTCGATGGCGTCGGGCGGTGGGGCCGGGGGGCGCTCGAACTGGCGGAGATCGGCGTCGGGGAGGTCCTCAATGGAGACGGGCATACAGGCAATCGCAAGTGAAACGGTTGACCGAACGGGAGCGGCGTTCTGCCTCCGATCTCCCTGACAGGCCCGAAACGCGTGTGGGTGGCGTTTGCCCCTCTGCTCTCATGGTGCGGCCCCGCCCGATTGCGGCGCGGACGAGAGTGGGAGACGAGCTGCGATGCGCCGTCAGTCGTCTTTTGTCGAGGAGCCGGATTGCGAGTCCGTGGACGCGGAGGAGACGGGCGCCTCCACCTCTTCATCCGGAAGTTCGGACGGAGAGACGGAAAAATCCTCGTCGTGCTCATCGGCGGAGGAGACAGCATCGAGGGCTTCTTCGGAGACGACCCCCAACTCGCGGGCGCGCTTGAACCACTGCTTGCGGGCCAGGGCCTGCATGTCTTCGACCGAGTCGGCCTCGTCGACAATTTCGAGGCCGAGGAGCGTTTCGACGACGTCCTCCATCGTCACCACGCCCGCCACGCCGCCGTACTCGTCGACGACGAGGGCGATGTGCTCCAGACGGTCGAGCAGGCGCTCCAGGAGGTCGGGGAGCGGCAGCGTCTCCCGCACGACCAGAATTTC
>CAZTDC010000469.1:0-2791 GCA_964612165.1 uncultured Salinivenus sp. | reverse complement strand
GTCATCGTTGTGAAGGGATTGGCCGTCGGATGTTAGCCCGGAAGAATCGCAAGAATAAGAAGGAGAATAAGGCCCAGAATCCGGACAATTCCCCCAATGACGGCAATCCCTTCAAGAGAGACCGAACCCGCGTCGTCGAGATAAACACGTCCCGTCGCCCGAGCGAGGCTCGGCGCCGGTGCGGTCATCTGTGCGGATGCTTTCTGCATCGCGAACGAGGGGTCCGTTGTTTGAAGGTCGTCCCCACGAAAAGGGACGAAGCGGCGGCTGTCAAGTGAAGAGAAAAAGAAGGAGGCGGAAAGAAAGAAGAGAAGATCCTGCAGAAGAAAAGCGCTTTCAGATTATATATATTTAAGCAAAGTACCGTAATTACGAAAGATAATTTGGTAGATTTGGGAAATAGGAAAAATAAATTTGGATCAGATCGTGATTATCTCTGTCATCTCTGGGCTAATTCACGATATCTACATAGCGGTGGTACGGTCTCACTGTTCGAGACGCGTCTTCAGTCGCTCCAATATAGTGTCCACCTCGCGTTCGTTGGATCGGCGCACGAGGGATTTCAAGAGGGGGCGGAGAAGGGATGGGCCGGGGATGGCATAGGTGGCGGCGTAGGTGAAGCGGGTTCGCCCCTCTTCCAAAGACTGGAAGTACCATCGGAGGGTGCCGGACAGGTCGCCGTCCATGTTCCAGACGATGCGTTCGTTGGGCACGTAGTCGGTGGCGCGGACCTCACCGGAGAAGGGGATGCCGAGGATTTTGTAGGTGTAGCGGACGTGCGAGCCGCCGTTCGGAAGTCGTTCAAGGAGGTGTGAGTTCGTCAGGCTTGGCGAAAGGTCCGTCTGGTGCTGCGGCTCGTCCATGTAGTCGAAGACGGTCTCGACCGGGGCGTCAATGTCGACATGCTGACGGACCGTTAGCATCGAGTTGCAAGTCTTGAGTTGTTAGGCCACGAACTGGTAGTCATGAACTGGGTCTTTCCCGGAGCAGTGGCACGACAGGTGTGCTTAGCATTCGGAATTCATCACTACTCGCAGTCCCCATTTCTGGACGTTCCACCGCTACGGCGCAAGGAAAATCGCCAATTGACGGGGCGTCCTCGACATCAGCGGCGGAAGCGGATGTCCTGCACGCGGCGGCCGATAGCCACGACGAAGCCCACCGTCATCACGATAATGCCGATCCAGAGCAGGCTAATCAGGGGCTTCGTGTAGGCCTGCACCACGATCCATTCTTCCGGCATCACGTCCACGCCCTCCACGGCGAACGTCGCCTTGCCGTTGTTGGCGTTCATTTCCGTGAAGCTCATCCGGAGGTTCCAGTCCCCGATTCGGTTCTCGATGTACTGCTGGCTGTTGTCGTCCATCACCACGTAAATGGGCATCAGCGACCGGGTCTCCTGCGTGCTGAGATTCGTCACACGGAGGTTGGCCCCCACCGCCATCTTCGCGTCGTCGGGCACACGGTCCAGGGCCGTGGGAGGGACGTTGTCAGATTGCATCTGCTCCGGGCCCTTGAGCACGGTAAAGCCATCGAATGCGACGGCAAAGTCCCGGTCGCCAAGGAGGGTTGAGTCGCCCCGGGAAAGCTGAAACTCGCCCCCCGGTGCTCCCTCCTCCGATTCCATACCGGTGGCCTCCTTTGGCGTCACGGCGACGAAGACATCCTTCTCCAGGAAGGCCTTCACGTCCGGGTGCTTGAACCACTGATCGCCGCTGCCCTGGTACGCGACCGGCTTCAGCGTGTACGAGCGCCCCTTCGGATCGGTGATGTCGACAATGTACTTGCCCCGGCCCCGCTCGGTCGTGGTCTTGTCTGCGTAGGTCACCCGGTAGCCGTTCACGACACGCGTTTGTCCTTTGGCCACGACGAAGTTTTCGCGGGGCATCTGATCCTCGTCGGCCGACGGCGCGGTGCCGAGGCGGGGCAGGGCCTTGTCGAAGCCGCTGGAGGCGATCACGCCGAGGATTGTGATGGCGAGGCCGACGTGCGCAATGGCGCCGCCCGCCATTCGCGGATTGCCCCGAAGGATGCGCCACAGCACCATGCCGTTGCCGAAGAGGGCGAAGAACCCGACGAACAGGAGCAAGAGCATCTGCAGCGCCTGCCCGTACATCGCCCAGAACTGGGAGAGGCCGCCGACGAGTCCCGCTGAGGCGGTCCGTGCTGGGCCGGTCGGGTCGGCGGGGAGCAGAATGGTTTGTTCGGCGAAGGGGGTGAGGATGAGGATGCCGATCGTACTGACCGTGGCAAACGCCACCGGCTTCAGCAACACGCGGTTGAGGCTCTCCACGTCCATCTTGTTCCACCAGAAGAGCTGTCCCAGCCCGGCGAGAAAGACAAACCCGATGGCCAGCGGGAGGGTCCACTGGTTGTAAAACTCGGTGGGCACGGCCGAGGGATTGTCACGGAAGATGCGGCCGAAGATCGGCGCACTCGTGCCGAGAATGATGACGGCGGCGGTAGTGGTGAGGAGCACCGCGCCGGAGAGAATCATAAACTCGCGGGACAGGAAGCGCGGCTCACGGTCCGGCGTCGGCAGCTCCCGATAGCGATACACGAACAGGCCGATGCCGATCACGGTGATCGTCCCGATCCAGAGGAGAAGCTGGTTGTAGAGGCCGAGGTCGACGAACGAGTGGACCGACACGTCGCCCAGGATGCCGCTGCGGGTGAGGAACGTGGAGTAGATGACCAGCACGTAGCTGGCGATGCAGAGGAGCAGGGAGGCCTTGTTGCCGGCGCTGCTCTTCTTCTGCACGAGCATTGTGTGGAAGGCCGCGATCCCCAC
>CAZTDC010000468.1:0-2806 GCA_964612165.1 uncultured Salinivenus sp. | reverse complement strand
ACATACTCCCGCACGGAATGAGGTCAGAACGAGACTACTCGGAAGAAGAATGGGCAGTCTCCGCGAGAAAGCTCGGAATCTCCTCATGCAAAACCCCGCCGCGAAGGTGGAGGACGCGGTTGGCGCGCTCGAGGGCCTCGCGGTCGTGGGTGGCCACGAGGAGGGTCGTTCCGGTCTCGCGGACGAGGTCGTCCAGCAGCGCGAGCACCTGCTGGCCCGTCTCATAGTCGAGGTTGCCCGTCGGCTCGTCGGCCAGCACGAAGAGCGGGTCGTGCGCCACGGCACGGGCGATGGCCACCCGCTGCTGCTCCCCGCCCGAAAGCCGATCCGGGAAGCTGTCGCCGCGGTCGCCCAGGCCGACCCGATCGAGCACGTCTTCCGCCTGCTTCCGGGCCCCCGCCGTGGAGGCCCCCGCTAGCTCCAGGGGCAGCAGCACGTTCTCGACCACCGTCAGGGTCGAGATGAGGTTGAAGGACTGAAACACGAACCCGATGTTCGTACGGCGAAAGAGCGTTCGCTTCGTCTCGGACAGCTCGGTGAGGTCCGTGCCGTCGACGACGATGTGTCCCGAGGTTGGCAGGTCGATCCCGCTTACGAGGTTGAGAAGGGTGCTCTTGCCCGCTCCGCTGCGGCCCATGAGCACGACGGAGGCACCCGGATCGATGGTAAGCGACAGGTTGTCCAGCACCGTTCGGTCCGTGGTTCCCTCGCTGTAGACCTTGGTAATGTCGCGGAGGTGGAGCAGGGGCGAGGAGGACGAATCGTCGGGCATGAGAGACGGGGTCGGCCAGGAAAAATTCGAAATCTTGCACCCACCCTCGTCGGGAAGGTTCGTCGGTTTCAGGGTCACGATCGAATCGTGGACGCATTTTTACAGAAGAGCCCCGCCGCGACGAGGGGTGCAACCTACGTGAGCGACCCCCTGTCTCCTATCCTGAGGGCCATTGAAATCATCACCGGAGCAAAGAGAAGCGTGTGCCTTGAGGTCGTTTGCGGTGCAACACGTTCGGGCTCGGCGGGCTCGTCCCGCGTGGCCGGCAGTTCATCGATCCGCGACGCCAATCCGGCGCAGGCCCTGTATCTTTCTGGTGGAGGGCATCATTGGAGACGACGGATTGATTGGACGCACGTAGTTCGGAACGGACCTCCGCTTCCACGCATCCCCAATTTTCGTTGACTTCTACGAGTCGCACACCCGCCATGCAACTGACCATCGACAACGTTTCGAAGACCTACCCGAACGGCACGCAGGCGCTGAAGGACGTATCGCTGACGATCCCGTCCGGCATGTTCGGCCTCCTCGGTCCCAACGGGGCCGGAAAGTCAACCCTCATGCGGTGCATTGCCACCCTGCAGGAGCCGGACACGGGCACGATCCAGTTTGGCGACATCGACGTGCAGGCCGACCCGCACGCCCTCCGCAAAACGCTGGGCTATCTGCCGCAGGAGTTCGGCGTCTACGAGAAGGTGACGGCCGAGGACCTGCTCGATCACTTCGCCGTGCTGAAGGGCATCGACGACAATTCGGAGCGCGAGCGGGTCGTGGATGCGTTGCTTGAGCGCGTGAACCTGCAGGACGCCCGCACGCAGAAGCTCGGGGGCTACTCGGGCGGCATGCGGCAACGCTTCGGCATTGCGGTGGCCCTGCTCGGCGCCCCCAAGCTCATCATTGTCGACGAGCCGACCGCCGGCCTCGACCCCGCCGAGCGGGTCCGCTTTCTGAATCTGCTGAGCGAGCTGGGTGAGGACAGCGTCGTCATCCTCTCCACCCACATCGTGGCCGACGTGCGCGAGCTCTGCACGCAGATGGCCATCATTCGCGAGGGGGAAATCATCTTCGAGGGCCAGCCGCAGCGCGCGGTCGACGATCTGAAGGGCACCATCTGGCGCAAGACGGTCACCAAGGAGACCCTGCCCGAGCACGAGGAAAAGTTCGACGTCATCTCCACGAAGCTCGTGGCCGGGCGGCCCGTCATCCATGTCCACAGCGATCATCGGCCCCACGACTCCTTCGAGCCCGCCGATCCGGACCTGGAGGACGTGTACTTCACCCGCATGAAGAACGGCCAGCAGCCTGAACCGGCCGCCGTGGCCGAATAGCACGTCCTCGATCCTCAACGCGGAACGCAAAACGCTCAACGCACACCGGTTATGTTCTTCACCCTCGTCGGCCAAGAGATTCGACATCGACTGCAACAGCTGTCGACCCACGTTTACTTCCTCATCTTCTTCGGATTGGGCCTGCTCATGATGAGTGCGATGGGCGGGGCGTTCGGCGGAGAGGTCACCATCGCGGGGACGGGACCGAATACAAACGCCAACAGCCCCTATGCCGTGAACGTTATGACCTGGTTTATCGGCCTTCTCGGTCTGATTTTCACGGCGCCGTTCATGGGCCAGGCCGTCTATCGGGACTACGACAGCGGCATTCATCCGCTCACCTTTACCAGTCCGGTCCGGAAAATTGAGTATCTCGGCGGGCGGTTCGTCGGGTCCTACCTGGCGCACCTGTACCTGTACCTCGGTCTTACGGGGGGACTCCTGCTCGGCACCGTCGTGCCGTGGGTGGAGGCGAGCAACTTTGGGGCCTTCTCACTGGTGTCCTACCTGCACCCGTGGCTCATGTATCTGTTGCCCAATTTGCTGTGGGCGGGCGGTCTCTTCTTCATCATCCCGGCCCTCACCCGGACGATGCTTCCCAACTACATCGGGGGCGTACTCCTCTTCATGGCGTACAACATTGCATCGACGCTCCTCGGCGCCGATGCGCTGCAGAACAGCACAGCGGCGTCGCTGGTCGATCCGT
>CAZTDC010000467.1:0-2816 GCA_964612165.1 uncultured Salinivenus sp. | reverse complement strand
CCACGCCGGGAGACGGCCGCGAAGGTCTGCTCGACGTGCACCGGGCGATGCTGCGCTTCGGGGCGGCTCGGGGCGACGTGCTCTCCGTGCTGGCTCTTCCCGAACAGGACCAGCCCGACGACGCTCGTCGTCACGGGACCCGCCTCCGGACGCCCGGGGGCACGCTGAACTACGGCGAGGAGCGAACGCTCAGTTACGGCGCGCTCTACTATCCGTGGCTCTTGGGACCGGTGGACGGTGGCGCTCGGATCGCGTCGATGCCGCCGGATGGGGCCGCGTGCGGGATGATCGCGGACCGGACCCTGCGCGATGGAGCCTGGATGGCCCCCGCCAACCAGTCGCTCGCGAGTGTGCGGACGGTGGTTCCACCGCTCTCTTCGGACGAACGATCCGACCTGGGGATTTCTCCGATCAACGCCTTCACCGAAACGCCGGACGGGGTTCTTACCTTTGGCACCGCCACCCTGGCGCGCGATCCGGATCTTGAGCCCATCACGACGCGGCGCCTGTTGATCCTCGTGCGCCGGCTCGCCCAGCGCGAGGGGCCGGCACTGGTCTTCGAGAACAATACCCCGCTCCTCCGCCGCCGCATCGCCGAACAGTTCGACGACCTACTGCGGCGCCTCTTCGACCGGGGCGCATTCGCCGGGGCGACGCCCTCGGACGGGTACCGTGTCGTGGTTGACGAGACCGTCAACCCGCCCCGGCAGGTCGAACGGGGACGCCTTGTGGTCGAGCTTCGCGTGGCCCCGGCACGCTCGCTGAAATTTTTGACCGTTCGCCTCGTGCAGCGCAGCGGCCAGCGCCCGACAGTTCCGCAGACCGGAGCCACTCCCTGATTCGGCTTCGTTGCTTTCATTTGCCAGATGAATTTCGCTAACCTCGGATTCCTTGTTCTTCTTCCGATGCCTGATCCCGCGACGGCCCGTCCGTTCACCACATTCAACTTTCGGGTGCGGATTCCGGTGGACGAAAATCAACTCTGTGAGGCGGCCTTCTCTGAGTGTGACGGTCTGGAGATGACGATGGAGCCGGAGACCCACCGCGAGGGGGGCAACAACGTCACCCAGTACCAGCTCGTCGGGCCGATGACCTATGGTCAACTCACCCTCAAGCGGGGCATGACGGAGACATTCGATCTCTGGGACTGGTTCAATCGCGTCAACGAGGGCGAGTACGACTTGCGCACTCAGGTCGTCGTGGAGCTTTTGTCTGGAGAAGCCTCTTCGGTTGAGGCTCGCTTCACCCTGGCAGGATGCCTGCCGGTAAAGCTACGTGCCCCGAGCCTCAACGCCAGCGATGGCGGTGTCGCCATCGAAGAACTGCAGATTGCCTACGAGCGCATGGACGCCGAAATTCCAAATTCGCCGTCCGGATAGAGTGATGAAGTCCGTCGCCCCCCTACATTCGCCCGTCCACCATTTTTTTGAAACCAACCCTTCAATCCGATGCCCGACGAACTTCAGACCAAACCGCGAGCGAAGCTCATGGAGGTGATCGAGCTGGACGGACTGGGGACTATTAAGGATCCGCTTGGGCATTCTGTAGAAGCGCAGTTCAACCCAAAGAGCCTCGATGTGAACTACAACGTCCAAACCTCGGGTGGTGACCAGCAGAGTAGCACTGGACGACAGTTTGTGGGGACGGGCAGCACGTCGATGTCCGTCAAGTTCCTGTTTGACGTCACCCGTCCCGAGCAGGATGCAAACGACGTTCGAGAGCTGACCCAAAAGGTTCACCGGTTTATTGAGAATCAGACGCTCGAAGAGGGAAAGTACGTGCTCCCGCTCGTCCGCTTCGTGTGGGGGTCCGTGATTTTCGAAGGCGTCGTCGAATCGATGGATGAGTCCCTGGATTTTTTCGACCCGGAGGGCCGCCCGCTCCGTGCTGCCGTTACGGTCAAAATGTCGAGGCAGGAGATGCAATTTAAAACGGAGCAGGGCCCTCAGCTGGGAGTTGGCGTGGGAGCGAGCGTCGGGGGAGGAGGGACAAGTGCGGAGGCAAGTGTCGGAGTAGGGGCAGGGCCAGAGTCCCGACCCGAGGGCGCCGAAAACACAAACGCCACATCTGTCCAGCAGGCTGCCGCCAAACAGGGCGAACAGCGCAACTGGAAAGAGATCGCCGCGGAGAGCGGCGTCGAAAATCCCCGTGCCATCCATAATCCAGATGCCCTCGAGAGTTGATGTTGTGCAGTCCAATCCTGCTATAATCCTCGAACCGCATTCGCCGGCCCACCATGAGTGTTGTAATCAATGACTTTGAAGTCATCCCTGATGATTCCGCTGGAGACGAGACGGCCGAGAACGGGGAGTCTGCGTCGAAATCTTCCCCGAAGCCCGTCTCCCTCAGTGCCATCAACGTAATTGAGATCGTCGAGCGCGAGGAGCGCCGCATGCGCCGCCTCCGGGCCCACTGACGATGGGTGAACTGAGACGTCCAAACCCCACTCCGAATTCTGAACTCAGCCTTCCTATGCCGGACGCTGGAGTCAAGAAGGGGATCGTTTCTGCGCGGCCTATCTTTGCCGTGGATGGGGAGGTACGGGAGAACCTGAGGGAGGACCTGCTCACGATGCGCGTTGAGGAGACGACCGACGGGCTGTACGCCTGCGAGGCGACCTTTGCCAATTGGGGGCCAGTAGGGCGCGATGAGGTGGGGTTCGTCCACTTCGACCGCGACACGTTCGACTTCGGGACAGAGCTCAAGATCGACGCGTTCGGCGGGAGCGAGAGGAAGACGGTGTTCGAAGGGCGCGTGACCGCCCTCGAATCGCAGGTACCGGCCACGCAGGCGCCGTCTCTTGTGGTGCTGGCAGA
>CAZTDC010000466.1:0-2818 GCA_964612165.1 uncultured Salinivenus sp. | reverse complement strand
GACCCGTATCCCCTATCAAACCGGAGAACATTACTTGTCGCGATCGACCGGTCCTCCTTCCGCTCTTCCCGGACCTCCCTAGCTGCCTCCTGTAAAGGCTCCGGAATCGGCTCGGCCGCCTCCCCGTAAACCCCCTCGATCAGCGCCCTCGCCTCTTTTGGCACGCGGATGCGTCCCTTCTTATCGAGCATGCGTACGGTTCGCCAGAGGGTGCCAACATGCGGGTACACGTAGGCTGCCTTCGGAAAGTAGGACACGTACCACGACTCTTCCGGGTCGTCGACTGGAGGGGGGCCAAACACCCCAAGTTCAGGTCCTTCCCTCCCGTCTTTGAGGTCCTCCTCGCGGTCCTCTCTCCCTTCGAGAGGGCGTCCCTCCGAATCTCGAAGGTGACGCTGCTCCCGCCCGGCCCGCTGAACGATAAGGTCTATGGGGGAAAGGTCGGTGATCATGTAGTCGAAGTCTAGGTCCAGAGACTGTTCGACCACCTGAGTCGCGATAAGCACCCTCCCAGCCCGCTGGCCAGGCCCGCTCTCTTTGCCAAAATGCTGGAGGACCCTATCCTCGATGGCCTGCCGGTCCGAAAGGCAGTAGCGGGCGTGAAACAGGCCAACAAGCTCCTCGTCAAGGCCCGCCGTCTCCTCGAACCGGTCGCGGACGTCCTCCCATCCGTCCCGCGCATCGGCGACCGTGTTGCGAATCCAACACGCGCAGCGACCCTTCCGGGCCTCCTCCGCAAGTCTATCGATAACGTCTTCCTTCCTGTAGACTAGGTTGACGCTGACGTCACGGTGGTATCCACGCCGGATTTTGGCCCCGTCGAGGCAGGCCTCCTCCTCGTTGACCGCCGTTTCCAGGCTCGCCAGAGAATCTTTTGTGGACCCTTCCTCTGGGGCAATGCGCGTCGCCAGCGGAAACTTGTCTCCATGAAGGACAGGACTTTTGGCTCCGACCCCCTCGCAAAACGCGCCTACCAGCGACTGCCGCATCGCTTTCGGCAGGGTAGCCGACAGAAGAATGGCGCTTCCCCCAAGGGCCGCTTGGAACCGAAGGAGCCCCTCCAGAAGCCGCTGCATGTAGGGGTCGTAGGCGTGGACCTCGTCGACGATCAGGGCATTTCGCCCGAGCCCGAGGAGCCGAAGGCTCTGGTGGTCCGATGGTAGCGCGCCGAGAAGCGCCTGGTCGACGGTCCCAACCCCCACGTGGGCCAAAAGGGCCCTCTTGCGTCCGTCTGCTAGCCATTCCGCGCATTGGGCTTCTCCGGTAAGCGCGCCGTTTTCCGTTCCCCCCCGCCCTTCCGGGCGGTCAGGGCGACTTTCCGTCTGCTCCAGCCCAATCGAATCCTGAAAAGGCCCTGAGAGGTCGCGGGCGCTGTGGGCTAGCGCGAGGGACGCCTTCCCCGGCTCAGCAAACAGCCGGCGGTATGCCTCCGCGAGGCGCTCGTACATTGCATTGGCGGTGGCCATCGTGGGAAGCCCCACGTACAGCCCTTCAGCTTTGCCGGCAGCCATGAGCCGGTGGGCAATCGTGGCAGCGGCCTCGGTCTTGCCAGACCCTGTGACGTCTTCCAAGATGAAAAGCATCGGCCCTCCCCTAATCGGCACTTCCGAGGCGTACTTCTGCATCGGGGTCGGGGTGAAGTCAGGAAAGAGCGCCTCAAGGCCCGTCTCCGAGGAGACCGACGGCGGCAGGAAACCAGCCTTCGACACGGCCGCCTTCGCCTGGGGCAGCGCATGTTCGGCCCAGTATGCCTCCAGAGGGATCGGCCTAGTTTGGAACTGGAAGTAGTCGGAGTTTGACCCGATCCAGTCGGCCACGACGGTAAGGCCCGCTAGCATCCAAGATGCCTGCTTTGCACGTTCGACGTGAGAGTAGTCCCAACCCTCGAATGGATCGGCCGAAAATAGGAAGCCAGCCGTCTCCCGGGCGAATTCGATCATAGCCTCCCGGCTCTGGGCCGAGAACTGGGCAGGTGCCGTTTGCCACTCGTCGGGGCGCGGCGGGGAGCCGTGATGGCCCATGATCGGTCTTGCGAGAGCCTCAAAGTAGTCGTCCCAGTCCCACCGGTCGCCGTGGTGGGTCTGGAGGCCAAGCCGCTGCTCCTCCCAAAGCGCCGGAAACAGCACGTCCCGCCAGGCCCCATATCCGAGCGTATCGTGGCGAACGGTGTACTCTTTATCGGTAACTGGAGCCTCTAATTGACTGGCCACCTTTGGGCTCAGGGCCTGAAACCGCTCGGAGAACTTCCCAGCGTCGTGCAGGGCTACGAGCGTCCGCACCAACGAAATGAGGCCGCCTTCGTCCATGCGGAGCAGGCGCTGGAGCCGGACCTGCAAAAGAGGGTCTTCAGTCAGGAGGACCTGAGCGACGGCCGCAACGTCAAAGTTGTGGTATGGCAGAAGATGAAAGGGTGTCCCCTCGGCCTCTGCTGCAGCCGTCTTTGCCCAAAACCGGTGGTAGGAATCTCTCGTCATTGCGCTCAGGGGAGGAAGTCGGCTGGAGCGGCAGAAAAACCGCCAAGTGAGAAGGGGTCTGCAGTGGGATACAATAATCTACGGGCACCCCACGTCGTCCCTGGACACTGGGCGTCCACCCTCTTCGTATCGCCTCAGCAGCTTTTGGGCATCGGCCCGAATCGACTCTGCAAGCGACCCGGGGGCGAGTACCGTCACGCTGAGGCCCCAGGACCGCACCCACGAAGCCATGTCGTCCAGGCCCGCCACCTCGAAGGAAACGACTAGGCGGCCGTCGGGGCGTTCCTCCTCGATCACCTGCGTCGGATGGTAGTCCTTCTCGGCGAAGTATCGGGCTGCCTCCG
>CAZTDC010000465.1:0-2825 GCA_964612165.1 uncultured Salinivenus sp. | reverse complement strand
GGCTCTGGCAGGTGTCCGGCCGAAACCAGCTGGCCTTCGAAGAGCGGGTCGACCTCGACGTCCACTACGTCCAGAACTGGTCGCTGTGGTTGGACCTGTATCTCCTCGTGTGCACGGTGCCGACCGTGCTGACGCGAGAGGGAGCGGCCTGAGAAAGGCGGCAGCGAGCAGGGGCGAAGAGAGACGGAGACGCACGGCGCGGTACATCCAAAAGTGGAGTCCCGGTGTAGTCTTTGTCGGACGTCGAGTAGACTCTTGGTTCTTAGCGTAACTAATTCACCAGTGCAACGTCAAGCGTCATTGTAAAGAAAGAAGCGAGTCCAAAAGCCCTACTGCTCTGTCAATCCTCATCGTCGGGATATACCACCGCGATCTCAAACCCTTAGGCAGATCGCTTCGTCCCGACAGCTGTCGGGGTACTATGTTCGAAATGACGTGCTGGATTTCCGGGACTTTGCGTTCGGTGTGATCTCAAAGGGACCAACTTAACGAAGTCCCCAGGCGTATACACCTGCGACGACCCTTTACAGAGGCAACTCGTCCGATGAACAACGGGAACCTTCCTGCTTCCACGCCCGACCAGAATGAGTCGTCGCCGTCGGTCCCGTCCGCGGGCGCGAGCATGTCGGAGCCCACCGCGGGGGGCGACGCCAGCCTGGACCTCTCGAGCATCGTCGCGACGCTCTGGCGCGAGAAGTGGATTGTTCTGCTGACTGCCGTCGTGGTGACGGGCCTCATCGGAGGGTACACCTACACCCAGCCCTCGGTTTATCAGTCCTCCAGCCTGGTACGGGTGGGCGCGCAGGGGGGAGGGGTGGCGCAGGTGACGGGGAGCATCGCGGGGGAGGCGGCGGCCCACCAGCCGCCCAGTCTCTCGGGCGAGGTGGGCGTCCTGCGAAACTCGATCGAGCTGGCGAAGCGGGTGGCGACGGAGCTGCGGAGCCACGAGGACGCAGGGACCGGAGGGGGCTTTCCGGTGCTTTCCGCGGGGAGGGGGAGTCCCGAAGCCCTTGGGCGCCGGATCCTGGAAAAGGTGGAGTTCACGCCGCGCCCGGAGCGTGATCTCATTGAGATCTCGGTGGAGAGTCGGGATCCGGAGGAGGCCGCCGCCATCGCCGACCTGTACGCGCAGGAGTACACGCGCTACAGTCAGGAGGAGGCCCGGTCCAGCGTGCAGGCGGCAAAGAAATTCCTGAAGGTCCAGGCTCGGCAGCAGCGCCGGAAGATCGACAGTCTCGAAAGCGAGTGGGAAGCCTTCGTTCGGGAGAATCGCCTTATCGAGCGTGGAGAGGGCGGCGAGAACGTCACTGCGAAATTTAACGAGCTCAAGGCACGTCGCGACGAGATTGCCTTCGAGCTCGAAAAGGAGAAGACGCAACTGAAGCTTCTGCGGAAGCAGCTGCGCCAGTATCAGCCGAAGCTCGAAGAGAACCTCCTCGAGAAGCAGGAGGCATCGGGGCTGCGAAGCGACATCACCGCGCTGGAAGGCAAGATTGCCAAGATGCAGGCACGGGCGGCAACGTACTACGCCGCGAACCCCTCGCTCGAGGGAGACAGCGCCCGGATTCAGCGGGACTTCCCGGAGCTCGCCCGTCTGCTCGACCAGAAGGAGGCCCTGGAGGATCGGAAGCGGCGCCTCACGCGGCAACTGGTCGACAAGGTGTCCTCGGGAGCGACGGTGGCCGAGGGCAATCCAGTAGACCGGGCCGCCGAGCTCCGGCGTCAAATCACCGAGAAGCAGCTCACGATCGAGCAGCTTCGGGCCCAGCGGTCGGCGCTCGAGTCCCAGATTGCCAGCTACGAGTCGAAGCTGGGCGACATTCCGGATCAGCGGATTCGCCGCGAGCAGATTCAGCGCAAGCTCACGCAGGCGGAGGGCTTCCACGAGACGATCATGAGCAAGCTGCAGCAGGTTACCGTCGCGGAGGAGTCCGAGCTGGGCTACGTGCAGGTCGTGCAGAGCGCCTTCGTGCCGTCGGTCCCGATCCGTCCCGAGGTCAAAAAGAACCTGATTCTGGGGATTCTGCTCGGATTTGCCTTCGGGGTGGGGCTCGCGTTTCTCAAGGAGGCCACGAACACGCGCCTCCGGCGTCCCGAGGACGTGGAGAAAAAGGGGTATTCCCTCCTCGGCGTCGTTCCGTCCATGGACCCCGAGCTCGAAAAGCGGTACGACGGCCGCGACTTCGTCGAGGTGGAGGGGCGGACGCTGAGCACCCGCCTCACGCCGCTCCTCAATCCCTGGTCGCCCGTGACGGAGAACTACCGGCTGATCCGGGCGAATCTCGGCCGGGACAACGGGACCCCCCCTCGGTCATTGCTCGTGACCAGCGCGCAGAAAGGGGAGGGGAAAACTGTGACGGCCGTGAACCTTGCCCTGACCGAGGCGCTGGGGGGCCGGCGCACCCTGCTGATCGACGCCGACATGCGGAAGCCGACTGCCCACGAGGCCCTGAACATGCCCCGCACGCCGGGGCTGGCCGGGATGCTAGGGGGCACGCCCGAGGCGAAGTGCTGGAAAACACTGGTCGATGGGCTCTGCTTCATCCCGGCAGGGGTGGCAAAGCGCGGGCCGGCGAACCTCCTCGATTCCGACCGAATCGACGAGCTCCTCAAAGAGATGCGGGAGCACTTCGACGTCATCGTGATCGATACGCCGCCCACCCAGGCAGCCAGCGACGCCATCGTCATCGGGACGCAGACCGACGTGCGCACGCTCGTGGTGGCCGCCGCCGAGCAGGACAGCCGTGCGCTCGACTCGGTCATGGAGTCCCTCCAGACGGCCCGCGTTCCGGTGGCCGGGGTCGTCCTCAACCAGTTCGACGACC
>CAZTDC010000464.1:0-2829 GCA_964612165.1 uncultured Salinivenus sp. | reverse complement strand
GTACCGCTATCTGGTCGTCCTCGGGATCGCTCATCGCCATCGTCCGAACATATGTATGAACGACACACTGTCAGCCGGGCGGAATGCGGTCATTGTTATGCGGTTTGAAACGGTCTCGACGACCGGAACGCGATCCGATATCGGAGGCGAAGCCGTGATCCTCATCGGTAGCACGTGGTCGACATCGTTTTTACGCATCAACGTACCCTAAGTCAGCAAGCCGTTCCGTTACCACGGTGGAGTCCTCCGCTCTGTCGGTGCGTGGCGGCTCGGCCTCGATCCGTCGACGGCGGTCCCCCGCGACGACGAGCCATGGGACTTTCCGGAGTTCGTTGACGTACGTGCCGTACTCGTGGCCGTACCGCCGTCCATCGAGGGGCGCGATCCGCTTGCCGAGAAGGTTTCCGTGGTCCGAGGTGACGACGGACCGTCCGTCGAGTTCGTCGATGAGTTCCTCAACATGCGGCATGAGAAGTTCGAGGTTCTCGTCATAAGCGACGCGGACGGTATCCTCGTCGAGTTCGCCGGCGGCCACGAGGTTCCAGATTACGGGGTTATCCCGCGACGCCTCACCGCGCTCTACCAGCCGCTTCGACCACTCGAACCCGGAATGTGAGATGTCACGGCCCGT
The DNA here is from genome assembly GCA_964612165.1 of uncultured Salinivenus sp. Taxonomy (GTDB): domain Bacteria; phylum Bacteroidota; class Rhodothermia; order Rhodothermales; family Salinibacteraceae; genus Salinibacter. The sequence continues at coordinate 2,198 of CAZTDC010000464.1, read as the reverse complement.
CTCACCGAGGAACGGGTAGTGCGGCTGCATGAAGTGCATGAGGATCCGTTTGTTCGGATATTTCTCGTGGGCCGTTCGCGTCGCTTCGACGACCGCTTCCGGTCGGACCGTATTCATGCTGTCATCCCAGTCGGATTCCCAGACATCGAACACGTCGTGAAAGGTGTCCCCGAGACCGACGTGACGATACATCGGACTGGCCGTGACGTATACGGTGTCGAAACAAGTCTCGTCCGTGAAGTTTCGATCGAGAAACTCCGGCGTGGTCGACCCGAGCGAGATCCGCGACTCCAGATCTCCGGACAAGGTGTGGAGTCGATCGAACTGATCGTATCGACAGGCGTCGAGGATGAATAAGTTGTCCCACTCCTCGTCCGTGATTTTGGTGCCACCGCCCATCGCCCGATATCGGAGCCGAGTCAGGCCCTGAACTCCGTTCGCGAGCGCCGCGCCGGCGACGGCAGGACCATACAGACGCGCCTTCCAGAGGAGTGTTTTGATCCCGTCCTCACGTGCGATCTCTACCACTCGACGAGTCAGAGACATAGAGATTGCATGCGGTACCCGATACTTCGTTAATCAGTCGTTTTGAGCCATCGATCGCGATCATACAGCCGAAGTCGCCGACGTCCTCCTCGGCCGTTTTATTTCGTCGTCGGTCAGTGATCGAGACTCGATTGCTCGGGGAGTAGTTACGATCCTGATAATGAAGATGAACGAACACGTGTTGTTGACCGATGGTCGCCGAGGAAGTTGATTTCGCGCATGCTCTCGGGAGGGTCGCCGACGTCTTGTTCCGAAAGACCGTGTTTGATCCTCCGTTCGGACGGCGTATTATGAAACCGCTCTATTGGACGATCGTACCGGGGATCTGGCGACGCTGTATCCGACGGATTTCGACGACTGGGGCGCAGCCCCAGACCCGTTCAAGATCGAGCGCGTCGATCCGCGTCGAATCCGTCGGTTCACGCCGCGGGTATACCCGCCGTATCACCGACGTCGAGAGTTGTTCGGTGCAGTGATGGACGGCGACTGGGACCGTCGGTCATGCGACGAGATACCGTCACACGGCGGACCGCCGATGGACCTCTACCACGCGGAGCAGATCGAGCAGGGACGGTTGTATCGGGCGATCGAGTCGCACTTCGTCGACGGCGTCCCGTGGGAGGACACGGAGTTCGTCCGACGCGCGATCGAGTACCTCAACGACGGCGTGGAGTGGGTCTGGCACGATTGCTCCTCGCGGCGAGACGTTATGGATCGATGTCGGTGGCTCGACGAACTCCACCGGAGCATGCGCCGCCACGGTTGCCTCAGCTATCCGGAACTAACGTCGGCAACCGAGCGTGAGAATGGATTCCTGTATCACATGCAGAACGAAATCGTCGTCGACGTGGGACGGACTGGAGAGCTACTCCTCGTGAGCGGCAAACACCGGTACAGTCTGGCGCGTGCGATCGGTCTCGACGAGATTCCCGTGACCTTTCTCGTGCGGCACGAGGAATGGATGGAGACCCGTCGTGCCGTCGCACGGAACGATGACCGCGACACGAGCGCGACCACGGAAGACCATCCGGATCTACGCGATATCAATGAGAACGGACCGGAGTGTGACTGGAGACAGTGGCCACTCTCGTGAGTGGGAGCTCCGTTGAACGAACGACCGGATAATTGACTTTGCATCCCGCATTAACACCGACATCGGAAGATTTGAGTGCAGCCGAACGCGGATCGGCGCCCTCGCGGACCGCTCGCGGGTCATCATCAACTTGATTACAACTGGTGGTATACGTTCAAATGGGACCTCGTTCCAACCCGTGACCCAGCTTGTGTGCCAGCACCTGTATTATCGGGTTGCAGGTCCCCCTTTCGACCGCCGAGTGACGTCTCTACCTGTCGCCGGCTTTGGCCCTAACGAGGCCTCGTCTGCATCTCGGCCGATCGAATCGTTCGTTATGTTCCGGGGCAAAGGGCAATTCATCACTGGGAACAGTAAGAAAACTTCCCATACGGCCGTCACAAACGAGTTCCCGCCTGGAGTCATCGATCCGTCTCTCAGGGCCCTCAGACTCGACGCACCGCAAATCCGGCATCGATCCAACTATCGCGGTCCAAGACCCCCATCGCGTCAACGACGTTCGGATCCGCCATCCGTTCACGGATCCGGGCGGGATCCAGATCGGCGAACTCGCTGTGGT
>CAZTDC010000463.1:0-2842 GCA_964612165.1 uncultured Salinivenus sp. | reverse complement strand
ATTTTAAGATGCAATCGCCCTGACGCACAGGACAGACGGTGGAAAGAAGAGAAAAAACGCCCATCGAGCCAGCACACACCAGCCGGCTCGATGAGCGAGAGAGAACGCCGTTTGTTCAAGTGCCGATTATCGCACGACCGTGAGCTTCTGGGTGCGAATCTTGCCCTGAGCCCGCAGGCGCAGGAAGTAGACACCGCTCGGTAGGGAACGAACGTCGATTTGCTGCTTCTGGCGGCCCACCTTCTTACTGTCCACGAGGGTTCGCACTCGTCGACCCAGCACGTCGTAGAGGCGAATCGTCACGTGTCGTCCTCCTGATTCCTTCGTCTTCGGAATGGCGTAGCGCATGGTGGTCCGCTGGCGAGCCGGGTTCGGATAGGTGCCCAGGAGCTCTACGTCGTCGATGCCTCGGTTGACGGAAATGGGGTCCGAATAGTGCACCGAGCCATCCGTGTCAACCTGCTTGAGGCGGTAGGTCAGCGCGTTGGCCTCGTAGGGCAGGTTCGCGTCGGTGAAGCGGTAAGACTGGGCCTCTGAGGTCGTTCCTTCTCCTTCGACAGAGCCGAGCGTCGTCCACGCTGCGGAGGCCTCTTGTCGGGATGATTGTGTGCCGGGACCATCCTTCTCGTTCGACGCGCCCTTCCTTCGTTGAATATGGAAGCGGGCGTTGTTCTTCTCGGAAGCCGTCGTCCATGTAAGACGCACAGCGTCCTTGTTGGTCTGTGCCTCGAAGGAGGCGAGTTCTACCGGCAACGGCTCCGTATCGCTCCCCAGCGCAAACTCGCTGAACGAGGAGGTTGAGGCGTAGAGCGTGTCGTCGGAGACATCGTCGGACGTGCCGTTGTCCCCAACCGTGGTGGTCAGTGCATCGAACGATCCACTTCCCGGTGTGTCGCGCTTGTAGATGGTGACGTTGGATGGATCGTTGATGCCGCTGAACGTGCTTACGCTCAGGCGGACCTGAGCGGAAGTAAAGTCCAATCCGCTCTCGGCATCAATCGTCAGGCGATAGGCACTGACGTTCTGCTTGTCGATACCGTCCGGACTGGAGGGCTCGCCAATGTACCGATTGACCGTGACATCCCCCGAACTACCAACCCCCGAGAAGTTGAGCTCAGTGCCCGTGTCGGGGAAGGTCTCAGTGCCGTCTCCGCTAATTGTCTTGGAGACAGAGGCCGCGAGGCCTTCGGCGTACTTCTGAATCTCGTTCGAGAGTCGGCTTTTGTTTCCGTTGGCGTCGACGGCAGCGACGCGGTAATGGTACGTGACTCCCGGCGTTACCGTCGTGTCGGACAGGGAGGTCGTACTGCCGCCGACCGTGTCGATGGGTGTGTACACGCCCGGTCCGGGGATTGGGTCAAACGCAGTCGTGTCGCGGTACACGTAGTACTTGTCCGCAGTGCCCGAGCTGGGAGCCGACCACGATAGATCCACCGTGTCCGGCAGAACGGTTCCGGCCAATCCGCTCGGTGCACCGGGGCCTGCTCGGCCCATGAGCTTTATATCGTCGATCTGGACCGTTGGCGAGGAGCCCTTGGTCTCAAAGCCAACGTTGTAGAGGCCCGGATCCTTCAAGGACTGGGGATTTCCGCCGAGCTCTTGAATCGGGACTTTGGCGACTCCCCATCGATTGTCTGGCAAGGGGATCTTTTTGCCATCCTTAAACCGAAACTCGTCGTCGCTCGTCTCAAGGAAGACGTAGAGAGAATCGCCCGGGGAGCTGGTTGCCCGGAAGGAAAGAACATCACTTCCCTGCAGGTCCGCGAAGAGACGGGGATTCGAGCTTCCGCCGTAGTTGTAGCCGAAACAGCCAGTGGTGTCCGAAACGACCCGGGCAGTGTAGCCGTCGCTTTCGGGGGCAACAACAGTTGTGTCGCTGAACGTGGGGTCACAAAACTGTGGCCCGTACGCGAGCGTCGTCCGTTCGAAGTCCGTCACCTCCACGAGCGCTCGCTTCTCGGTGCCAAACTCAAGCTCGTCGATGTGGTACGTCACGTCTTTGTTTGCCGAGGCCTCCAGCCGAAGCAGCGGGCCGTCGCCGCCCGCGCGAGGGGCCACTGGATTGAAACCGGCTCCCACGTCCGAGAACGGCACCTCGAACCGCTGCCAGGCCTCGCCGGAGTCGATCGCGAGTTGCACGTCGTAGGTCACCTCGGTTCCGTTGGCGTCCTCAACGAACGTGAGGGTCAGGGTGAAGTTGGTGCTCACGTCCGGCTTCAGCAGAAACGAGAGCCGGTCTGCCTTGGGCAGGCTGGCTTTGCGCGTGAACGTGACCGATCCACTGCCGCTCGCGTCTACTTCGAGAGCGGCAATTCCGTTGCTTGCATCGGCAAAATCCGCCGAGTCGGCTCGAATGGTGGTACCTCCGGCGGCGGCCGTGTCGCGCTGGGCATCCTCGTAGTCCGCAACGGCGGCGAAGTCCGTCTGAGGGATGGGAATGGCCGCCTGTGCTGAGCTCGAAAAGAAGCTTTCGCCCCCGGCACTGTCCACGGCCGTCACCCGGTAGTAGTATCCATCGACAGCTGGCACGTCCGTGTCGCTAAACGTCGTGTTGTCGCCTGAGACGGAGTCGTAGGGAGCGAGATCAGCCGGGTTGGTGGTGTCGCTAACCGGATCGAGCGTCCGATAGACGTGGTACGAAGCGAGGCTCGTGTCCGACACTGCGTCCCAGTCAAGATCAATGCTGCTCTGGGCGGACGACGCGGTTAGGTTTGACGGGGCCGCAATGCGGGGCGATTTTGAGGGCACAGCGGTGGGGTACCGGTACACCCGGCTCGACCGGTAAGCATCGTTGTTGTCGTTGAACTGGGAAGGAACGTATGAAAGCACTGCTCCAGAAAGC
>CAZTDC010000462.1:0-2842 GCA_964612165.1 uncultured Salinivenus sp. | reverse complement strand
AGAAGGGCGATGGAGGCCCACAGCGCGATGAGGTGGCTACCCTCGACGAGGAACAGGAGGCCGAGCCCGAAGCGAGCGAGGCCGGTGAATCGGACGCTGCCGACGACGAGTCTGACACGGCCGAAGCTGAACCCTCTGAGGCCGATACGGTCGACGAGGACGAGGTTGCCGCTGATGCAGACGCTGAGGGAGCTGCGGGAACGGATGTTGCCGAGGCGGAGACGGTTGAGGGTCAGCAAGCCGAACCGGTTGAAGAGGAAACCGAAGACTCTGCGGAGACGGCTCCTGCCGAAGAGCCTGCTGAAGCGGAGGAAGAGCCACCACCGGCCGATGCTGAAGCGACCTCGGACGAAGAGGCCGACATGGCTCAGGAACCGACGTCTGCTGAGACGGCGGACACCGAGGTTGAGGAAGCAACTGCGACCGAGGAAGAGTCCGAAGAGGGGGCTTCCGAAGAGGAAGACGACACCACATCGGCTCCGGCTGAGGCCGAGGAAGCAGTCGCGACCGATGAAGAGTCTTCTCCCGGAGTGACGGAAGAGGAAGCGGACGATGAGGAGACCCTGGAGGCCACTGCTGAGGAGGCCCAGGCAGAAGAGGCCATTTCAGAAGAGAGTGCTGGGGCGGATGTCGCTGAAGAGACGCCTCAGGAGGACGTTGCCACTGATGCCGAGGGGGAAACGGGAGCGGATGCCGAGGCCGATCAGGAAGAGGAAGATTCAGGCACAATCAAGGCCAATCGGTATCGTCTCAGCGGGACCCAGGTCGTCGATAAGGTTGACGTCCAGCGCCGCAAGCGCAAGCGAAAACGGAAGCAAAAGGACGACGAGGACGAGAAGGACAAGCAGAAGAAACAGGAAAAGAAGGACAAGAAGAAAAAGAAGGGAAAGAAGAAGGGCAAGAAGGGAAAGAAGAAAGACAAGGATGTCGACGAGGAGGATGTCGAACAGACCATTCAGGAAACCCTTCAGGAACTCGAGCAGGGTGCCAGTCGGGAGCGCCAGCGTCGTCGTCGGCGTCGACGCAAGCGTCATGAGGAGGAACGCAAGCGCCGCCGAGAGAAAGAGGCGGAACGAGAGGATGTCGTTCAGCTCACCGAGTACGTCACGACCGGAGAGCTCGCCAACCTCATGGGCGAGCCCGTGAGCGACGTGATCGATACGCTTTTCGAGGCGGGAATGATGGTTTCGATCAATCAGCGCCTTGATCGGGAGACCATTGAGTTTGTCGTTGATGAGTATGGCATGGAAGCCCAGTTCGTCGACGAGTTCGGTGAGGGTGCCATCGAGATTGAAGAGGATGATCCCGACGATCTTGAGCCCCGCGCACCAGTCGTTACGGTGATGGGACACGTCGACCACGGGAAGACCTCCCTGCTCGACTACATTCGGAACGCAAACGTCGTGGCCGGGGAGGAGGGCGGCATCACACAGCACATTGGTGCTCACTACGTGGAGCTCACCGATCATGAGGATGCTGCGATTACATTCCTCGACACGCCTGGGCACGAGGCCTTCACAGCCATGCGCGCCCGAGGCGCCAAAGCAACCGACATCGTTATTCTGGTAGTTGCAGCCGATGACTCGGTGATGCCGCAGACGATTGAGGCCATCAACCACGCTCAGGCTGCCGACGTCCCCATTATCGTCGCCATCAACAAGATGGATAAGCGCGAGGCAGACGCCGAGCGCGTCCGGGCCGAGCTCGCCGACCAAAACGTGCTCGTTGAGGAGTATGGTGGTGACGTGCAGGCCTCTGAGGTCTCTGCTGAGACCGGCCTGGGCATCGACGACCTATTGGAGAAGGTCGTGCTTCAGTCCGAAATTATGGAGCTGGAGGCCAACCCCAGCCGGGAGGCAACCGGGGTCGTCATTGAAAGTCGATTGGAGAAGGGACGTGGAAACGTCATTACGGTGCTCGTCCAGAACGGAACCCTTGAAGTGGGCGATCCCTTCCTTGCTGGCAAGCACAGCGGAAGCGTGCGTGCCATGTTCGACGAGCGGGACAATCGCATTGAGTCCGTCGGACCCTCGCAGCCGGCTCTCGTCTTAGGCTGTGATGGCTCCCCAGAAGTGGGCGATCAGTTCGTCGTCATGGAAGACGAAGGAGAGGCGCGCGAGGTGGCGCAGGAGCGCCAGCGCATCCACCGCGAACAGGAGCTTCGGCGCAAGAGTCAGGTTTCTCTCGATCAGGTCAGTCGCCGGATGGCCGAGGGCGAGTTCCACGAGCTCAACCTCATCATCAAGGCGGACGTGGGAGGCTCGGTGGAGGCTCTGTCCGATGCTCTCCTCAAGCTGAAGACCGACGAGGTCGCGGTGAACATCATCCACAGCGGGGTGGGTGCGATCACTGAGAGTGACGTGATGCTTGCCCGCGCCTCCGACGCCATTATTCTCGGGTTTCAGGTTCGTCCCACCTCTGGTGCCCGAGATGCAGCGTCCCGTGAAGACGTTGACATTCGCACGTACTCGGTCATTTACCAGGCCATTGAGGATGTCCGCGATGCCCTTGAAGGCCTCCTCTCGCCCGAGCGCCGCGAAGAAACGAAGGGCCGTGCCGAGGTGCGCGATATCTTCAGTGTGCCGGACGTTGGCAATGTGGCCGGCTGCTACGTGACAGAAGGTACGATCAACCGAAATCACCGTATCCGCGTGGTTCGAGACGGTGTGGTCATTTACGAGGGGGACATTGGGTCCCTCAAGCGTTTCGAAGAGGACGTGAAGGAGGTCCAGAACGGGTACGAATGTGGCCTCTCCATCGAAAACTACGACGACGTGAAGGTTGACGATGAGCTCGAATCTTACGTGGTCGTCGAAGAGAAGCGCAAGCTTGAGGTCTAAGA
>CAZTDC010000461.1:0-2849 GCA_964612165.1 uncultured Salinivenus sp. | reverse complement strand
TATGTCAAATGGAACGAAGAGTGGATTAAAGGACGGTTAGAGTGCTCGTCCCTACTGGTCCGACGACGTTGCGCGCCGGGCCAGCTTCCGGAGTGCCCCGCTGATGGTTTGGAGTTCGCCGTCGCGCCCGGTGATGCCGTGTCGCTTCGCCAGATACTGGGGTTCGTTGTAGGCAAGACGCACTTGTCCGGTCGAATCCGCCCACACCAGCATCTTCTGCGGGAGGTCGATGGCGGTCGTGGGGCTTGCCTCCATGAGCGGGGTGCCCAGTTCGGGATTGCCGAAGATGAGGAGGCGCGTCGGACGCAGGGACCGGTCCACCGTTTCGGCGTTGGTTGCATGATCGATGCGGGCCATGATGGAAATTGGATCGGCGGCTTCGAGCGCACGCTCCAGTCGGGCAGCCGTCGTGTCAATTGAGTGCGGGCTCGCCATCACCACCAGGCCAGCCCGGGCCGTGTCCGCAACCATCGCCGATGTCTGGTCGTCCGCCGCCGATTCGTCCGAGTCCGGCGTGGCACAGCCGATGAGCAGGAGGAGAACGAGGCCAGCGAAGCGGGAACGAAGCTGCGTCGTTGAAAGCGGGCTGAAGCGGGCGATCTGCATCGGGCTGTTGGCGGTTTTGGGAAAGAAGTATAGCTGGGAAATTGGAACGGTATCGTCCAACCGGAGATTCGAGGCCGGGCGCTTTCATGAGAGCGGCTCGTTTGAGAGGTGGAAAAGATGCCGTCCGTTCGATTTTTTCAATCGGTGGGGCATTGGAGATTGGTCACTGGGGGCGATCTGTGTGTAAGAAAACGAGAGGTCCTGAAGACCTTTCGCGCACGATCTACTGTTTAGAATCAGACGCCCAGTTTCGATGCCGCAACTACGTTCCCTTCTCATACCACTTCTCGTCGGAATCGTGGCTCTCTTCGGCAGTGGGGCCGGGTGCTCCAACCTTATGGGAGTTGACGAAACCCGGGAGGTTGAAGACGTCGTCGCCGAGGTTGACAGCATCGACGTCCCGGCTCAAATTGCTTCCTCCGACACGCTCTCCATACGACTATATGGAACGGTTGGCCCCAACGGATGCTACTCGTTCGACCGTTTTGACGTGGATCGGTCAACGGATCGGCTGGCGGTGAAGCCCGTTGTGGAGCACGTGACGGGGGATGATGTCGCGTGCACGATGGCCGTCGTGCCACTCGATAAGACATACACGGCGGATCCGCCGTTCGAAAAGGGCACGCTCACCGTTGTGATTTCTCAACCCGACCGGGCAGACGTGACCGCCACCGTCGAGGTTCAATAAGGTACGATCAGTAAAGTACGACAAGTGCCTTGGCAACGGCCTATTTGGGCGTCCATTACCATTGCCCGCAAACACGAGAAAGCGATCACACTCCCTCAATCAGTCAGGAGAGTCTGGGAAGAGGGACACCGGGTCGGTCGGACCCCTCTCCATTCTTCCCAGACTTCAGACGCTTTCTTGGTTCCCTTGCGTACCGACCGGGCTTGATCGAACAGGCTCGCAATTGGCCCGCGCTCTCTGGCAGTCAACACTGGATGCATGCCTCATGATCTGGACGCCGACACCTGGATCGAGCAGGCGGAGCGCGACCTGCGGGCCGCCGAGCACCTGTTGGGTGGCGATTTTCCCGGGCACGCGACGGTCTTTGCCCACCTCGCCGTGGAGAAGGTGTTGAAGGGCGTGTTCAAGAAACAGAAGGACGAAACTCCGCCGGTCACACACGACCTGCGACGCCTCGCCCGCCGCCTTGACCTGACGTGGAATCGCGACCGCCAGGACGCCCTCGACGGCCTCAGCGACGTGTCGATTCTTGCGCTTTACGCGCCCGACCAGCCCTTCGGCCATCCGGTATCCGGGCGCGAGGATGCCGCCCGTGAGCGCGTCGCCGACGCCCAAATGCTTGTCGAGTGGTTGGGACAGAAGGAGAGGAGAGAGTGAGGAGGGGGACCTCTCGTACGTTAGGACGAGGCCGGTTGAAGCGTGGAAAGGGAAACGGTTTGGTCGACGCGCGGCTCGCCGTCTTCGCCACGCACCTCCAGGCGGAGCGTGACGGGGTCGGTGTCCCAGTCAATCGTGATCAGTCCGAAGTTGAGGGCCGCGACGAGCGGTCCAACGCGGTGCCGGTTCGGTTCCTTGTGGGACGGGGCGTGATGGGTGAGGCCGCTGGACGTGAGTTCGTGGAGGGGGTAGTCGAGGGCCTTGTCGTGGCGTGAGAGCTCGGCAATATGCCGGTCGCCGCTCAGGAGGACGACCCCGGGGGCCCCGGTTTGACGAACTGTCCGAAGCAGGCGGGCGCGGGCCTGTGGGAAATTCGCCCATTTCTCCCACGCATGCTGTTCGGGCACTGCCTGGATGCTGGTGCCGATGAGGTGAATCTGGGCGTCGCTTGTGCGGAGTTCGCGTTCGAGCCACGTCCACTGCTCCTCCCCGAGGATGTCGCCCCGTTTGTTCGGATAGTAGCGCTGCTCCGACAGGGGATCGCGGGTGATGGGATCGCGGTGGTACCGCGTGTCGAGCAAAATGACCTTGACCCGCTGTCCCGTGGGGCCGTACGTGTGGGCACTGTATACTCCTTTGCGCTGGCGGCGGGAATGGTCGGGGGGCACGTCCAGAAAGTCGAGAAAGAGCGTCTGGCTGCTGTCGCGCTTCGGATACGAGCGCCCGGCGTCATTGGCCCCGTAGTCGTGATCGTCCCACGTCCCGATGACGGGGACCTCCGCCCGGAGCGCCTGGTACTCGGGATGCTGCTGTTGAACCGTGTACATCGAGTCCATGGCGGCCATGTCTTCGGTGTCTGCGTAGATGTTGTCCCCGAGCCAGATCCAGAGGTCCGGAT
>CAZTDC010000460.1:0-2850 GCA_964612165.1 uncultured Salinivenus sp. | reverse complement strand
TTCAGGTGGCAATCGGAACCAAGAACTACGTCGACAGCAAGCGAGAGTCGGTTCTTCCCGACGAGGTGCGGCTTACCTCCTATCCAAACCCGATTCGGCAGCAGGGCACCCTCGAATATGCCCTTCCGGTAGAGCAGGAGATTACCCTTCGCGTCTACGATGTGCTTGGTCGAGAGGTGGCCATTCTCGCGAAAGGCACGAAAGAGGCCGGCCGTCATACCGTTCAGCTCTCGACCGAGCGCCTTTCGAGCGGCGTTTACTTCGGGCGTCTGCAGGCCGGAACGAAGACGCTTACCCAGAAGATCGTCGTCGTGCGTTAAGGACCCTCCCTCACTGCACGTGTTAGTTCCAAACTGTTCTCTTCTTGCGAGCAAACGCTCAGAGCCATGCGCTCCCCTCTCCACCTAGCTAAAAGCACAGCTTCCTTCGCTTTTCTTTCGCTACTGCTTGTCGGCCTCGTGTTGGCCGGCTGTGGCGGGGCCGGCTCGAACCCTGAAGGCGGTGGGGGGAACGACGAGGGAGGTGGAGACGACACGACGGTGCCAGCGGCTCCCTCTGATCTGACAGCCGACGCCCAGAATGGAGCCGTGAGTTTAAGCTGGGAAACGGCTGACGAAGCAGAGAGTTATCGCGTCTATCGCGCCACCTCTTCAACGGATGGGGTGGAGGGAAGCGCCCTCGCTGAGGGCCTCACACAGACGAGCTATACGGATGAGGAGGTCGAAAACGGCACGACTTACTACTACCGCGTCACAGCGGTGGCCGACGAAGAGGGCGATCCGTCCGAAGAGGTGGAAAGCACCCCCTTCGCCCCGCCGAGCGGGCTGGATGGCACCTCCGGGGACTCGCAAGTCGAGTTGAGCTGGAGCCCGGCGGCGGGTGCTGCGGCCTACAATGTCTACCGCGACACTAGCTCCACGAGCGGAGCGGAGGGCGACCCGCTCGAAACAGGAATCGCGGATACGACCCACACGGATACTACCGCTGAGAACGGCACAAAGTACTACTACCGCGTCACGTCGGTCAACCCGGAAGACGAAGAGAGTTCGGCGTCGAACGAGGTCGGGAAGGCCCCCTTCTCCGACCCGCCGGATCGGCCGTAGGGTCGAGTATCGACATCTTTTCGGAAGCTAAACCCCTGGTTCCCAGGACTGGGGCCCTCCAGGGAGGAACGTTCCCACAGGCGGTCCGGCCAAGGGAGATGCTCTCGCGCAGGAAGGTTGCTGATTCCCTCAGGTCGATGGTCGAGACCCGCCGCTCCACACGGCAGTGCGCAGGGGTGACGCAGTGTTTGAACCTTGAGGGCGGAAGCAAGAGCGATGAGACCTGGGAGGCGGGCATCTCCGCTGAACTCAGAAAGATCGATCCGATCGATAAAGAGGTCTATCAGCAAGAGAACGACTCGTGGCCGTCAAGGATGTGACTCTGAATATCAGCCGCATCGCGTTCACCATCCTTTTCGGCTTATCGGATTCGACTATCCTGTCCAAGCATCTGCCAAATATTCCTCTCCGGTGATGCGTACTCCGCTTGCTTTTGCCCTTCTGCTATGCGTACTGACCGGGTGTGGCTCAACGCAGGAAATGGAAACGCATCCTGCCGACACCTCAGAAGTCGCGACGGGCCCCTTGGACGAATCCGACGCGAAGCCCGTCATGGACAGCATGTTGAGTGAAATGCTCGAAAGCAAGGTGCTACGGCGCTGGACGAAGAACCACGAGGGAACCCCAAGAGTGGGTCTCTTCCTCCAAAACGAAACGATGGAGCATTCCATCGACACCACTTTTCAACTCGTCACTCAGAAGTTGAGCAACACCGATAAAGTCCAGGTCGACCCTGAAATCAGAAGGGAAATCCGGGAAGAGCTCATGGGAGGTCACTCCATGTGCTGTCGAAAAACACCCTTTTTACATGCGTTAGAAATTGCCCGAGAAGCCGAAGCGGACTTTTTGGTGCACGGCGAGATCCACTCAACGCAAAAGGAAAAACGGAAGGGGGAGAGAGGAGACATGCTCTACACAGTTGTCTATACCATTGCGCTGGATCTGAAACAACTCGAGAACCCCGAGAGGTACTGGGACCAGGAGAAGGAGATCAAAAAGATCGTGCGGGTACCTTGCGACAGGGACCCATCCTGCTGATCAATGTTGGGGGTTTGCTTCTACTTCTTAGTCGAACCGGTGCTGGGAGCGGAAATTAGCAACTGGAGTTGATCCGCTATGGAGTCGACCTGCCTGACCCTTTCTGGTCGTTTGTCTTTTGCTCTTTGCTCCAGGTCAGCAGAACGCAGTTGACGTGGTAATACGGAACGCAGACGCTTTGAGTGAGGATACGGAACGTAGCCGAAATGACGAGGATACCCCCCGCAAATGCCCCTAAATTATAAAGACCGATAAGGCTTCAATCCGAAGCGAGGGACCGTTTTTGAATCCTCTCTACTAAGTTGGAGGGACACTAATAAAGCAAATCTGACTCGTCAACGCCCTTCGCCGAACTCCCCCCAAACTTCTCCACTGGGGAGACGGCACGATCCTTCTGCTTCAAGGCGCCGACGCAGAAGCTCAGGATGCGGGAGAAAGGAGCTCGAAACCCTTCCATCCGTGATATTGTATTCAGTTCGCATAGCAACCGAACTGTTCTTCCTCCTTCGCCGTCCCCGACGCAGAAGCCGTTCTCGACACCTTGTGGCCGCGCTCCGCAGCCGGAGAGGGGCTTCCTGGCACGTCCTTGATCTGGTGCGCCGGGAAGAGGTCCTGATGCACGTGACCGTGCCGCTCACGTTTGAGTACGAGGAGTGAGTACGAGGAGGTGCTTCTTAGGCACAGGCAGGTAGTTGGATGGTCGAGGCGA
>CAZTDC010000459.1:0-2869 GCA_964612165.1 uncultured Salinivenus sp. | reverse complement strand
ATCGAGGAGAGCGAAGGCACGCAGGCGGTGATGGACGGAGAAGAGGTCATCATGGCGGGGTCGAACAACTATCTCGGTCTTACCTCCGACCCTCGCGTGAAGGAGGCGGCGAAGGAGGCCGTCGACAAGTACGGCACGGGCTGTACGGGCAGCCGCTTCCTGAACGGTACACTCGACATGCACCTCGAGCTGGAGAACCGGCTGGCCGACTTCATGGACAAAGAGAAGGCCGTCCTGTTTTCCACCGGCTACATGACGAATGAGGGCGTGCTCCAGGCCGTGGCCGGACGAGGGGACATCATCTTCTCCGATAAGGACAATCACGCCTGCATTGTTCAGGGGACGAAGACGAGCCTGGCCGAGACGCGTCGGTACCAGCACAGCGACATGGAGCACCTCCGCGGCATGCTGGAGCGGGCCGACAAACAGAAGCCCAACGCCGGCAAACTGATCGCGACGGACGGGGTCTTCTCTATGAGCGGGAAGATTGCGCAGGTGCCCGAGTTGCTGGAGTTGGCCGACGAGTTCGACGCGGCGCTCATGCTCGATGACGCCCACGCCATTGGGGTGATTGGCGACGGCGGGCGTGGATCGGCCTCCACCTTCGGACGCAAGGACGACGTGGATCTGATTACGGGCACCTTCTCGAAGAGCTTCGCTTCCATCGGGGGCTTCTGCGTTGGCGACCGCAACGTGATCGAGTACATTCGACACGAGGCCTCGACCCACATTTTCAGTGCGTCGATGCCGCCGGCCACCGTGGCGACGGTCCTCAAGAGCCTCGACATTCTCCAGAGCGAGCCCGAACGGCTCGACCGGCTCGAAGAGGTCTCCAACTACATGCGGGACGGGTTCCGCAACCTCGGCTTCGACGTGTGGGACAGCGAAACGCCCATCATTCCGGTCGTCATTGGCGACATGGAGCAGTGCTTCCGGTTCTGGCGTGACCTGCTGGCGGAAGGCGTGTTCGTAAACGCTGTCATTCCGCCCGCCGTGCCGCCGGGCCAATCGCTCATGCGCACGTCGTACATGGCCACGCACACCGACGAGGAGCTCGACCAGATCCTAGACATCTTCCACAAGGTGGGCAAGAAGCACGGCATCATTGAAACGAACGGGCACCACGCCCCGCCCGCGGAATAAGCGCCCCGAACAGCGCAAACCGTCTTCACGTAATCACGCCGCCGTTTCCGGCTTTCTTCGGAAGCGGCGGCGTTCGTTTGTTGGCCCTTTTCAAGTCGTCCCCATTCCAGCATGCCGGCTACTGCCTCGTCCGTCACCATTCGTCCCGTCGAGGGACGGAGGGACCGTTCGCGGTTCGTCGACGTGCCGTACGACTTTTATCCGGACCGCTACCCGGCGTGGGTGCCGCCGCTGCGCCGCGACGTAAAGTCGACGCTCGACCCCTCAGAGAACGCGTTTTTCGAGCACGGGGACATGCAGCTCTTCCTGGCCGAGGACGCGTCGGGGGCCGCCGTGGGTCGCATCGCGGGCATCGTCAACGGCATGCACCTCCAGACCTACGACGACAGCACCGGCTTCTTCGGCTTCTTTGAGTGCGTGGAGGACTATGATGTGGCCGAGGCGCTCCTCGACGCCGCTGCCGGCTGGGTGCGCGAGCAGGGGTTGGAGCACATGCGGGGACCGGCCAACCCGTCGCTCAACGACACCGCCGGGCTGTTGGTGGACGGCTTCGATCGAGAGCCCTCCGTCCTCATGCCCTACAACCCGCCCTACCACGAGGACTTTCTGGAGCGCTACGGGTTCGAGCGCCGCATGACGATGTGGGCCTACTACCTCCACAAGAAGTACTGCGACTACGAGCGGCTACGGCGCGGCGTCGAGATCGTGAAGAAGCGCACGCCCGGCCTTTCGGTGCGCTCCATTGATCCCGATCGGTTTGAAGAGGAGGCCCGGACCATTCGCGAGATCTACAACGAGGCCTGGGCCGAGAACTGGGGGTTCGTCCCCGTGACGGAGAACGAGTTTCTGCAGCTCGCTGAGGAGATGGAGCAGATCCTGGAGCCGGAGCTCGTGTTTATTGTCGAGCATGAAGGCCGGCCGGTTGGTTTCTCCATCGCCCTCCCCAACGTGAACCAGGCGCTTCGCCACGTGTCCGACGGCCGTCTCTTTCCGTGGGGCCTGCCCAAGCTCTTCCTCTACATGACCTACGGGGTGTACGAGTGCCGCATGCCCCTCATGGGCGTCCGGCCCGAGTTTCAGGGCAAGGGGCTCGACAGCATGCTCGTCCTCGAAACCACGGAACGCGGCCCCGCCAACGGCTACGACTCCTGCGAGCTGAGCTGGGTGCTCGACACCAACGACCGCCTCAAAAACCACGTCGAGTCGCTCGGCGCCGTGAAAGACAAAGAGTACGCGCTCTACGAATGTGAGTTGGGAAATGGGGGATAAGGGGGGACCGGCGATCAGAGCTGAAGTCGCGGGCCACATATCAAAACCTCGCTTCTTCCACTTCAGCGGAAAACAGCCCGGAAGGCGCTTCGTAGATTTGCTCTCTGCTTTCCGATTCCTCTTTCCGAACTCTGCTTTCCGGACGCGCCGATGGACGACGTTTGCTTCGTATATTTCGACCTGGACGACACGCTCCTCGACCACACGCACGCCGAGCGGAAGGCCCTGGCCGACGTGCGCGACCGCTACCTCGCCATTTTTGGGAAGTTGTCGGTCGACGAGTTGCAGGAGCAGTACCACACCATCAACGCGCCGCTGTGGCGTCGCTACGCCGACGGCGAAATCGACAAGGACGCCGTGAAGCGGGCACGGTTCGAACGATTGCTAGAGGCGGTGGGGGCGCCCCACGCCGACCCGGCCCTCGTGGGCCGCTACTACATGCAGCGCTACGCGGCGC
>CAZTDC010000458.1:0-2886 GCA_964612165.1 uncultured Salinivenus sp. | reverse complement strand
TTACCTCAGTGTCGAACGTAGCAGGAAAACCTCTTCAAAGGTCACAAACGATGCCTATCAAAATCATCCGTAACCACCGGGTGGCAATGATTTTTCTATCAGCCCGGAAGAACCCGCTTGTAACGGTTCGCCTCGCCGGTCGTCCTCTCGGTGAAGACCGCTACGGTCTTCAACCGACGCAGACGACCGGACCTCCCACCAGTCCGGTAGTCTGCGTTTTTTCGCCTCAATCTGTAAGATCACTCCGTTGCTTCGCATCTCTGGGTGCCTCTTTTGTCGTATCGGTGCCGCGTTCCTCTTGATGCTCTGGTGGAGCCAACGCCCGGACCACCCGTCTTCTTTCCAACGGCGATTGCAGAAATGATACCGTCGACCGAAGATGATTTTGTATTTTTATGCTCCGGTCTGAGATAAACCGTCCCCTTCGAGGGCTGGTCCATCCCGACCCACGATGCGGATCTTGACCAGTTACAAGAAGCATCACAAGCGATTCGGAGCACTTCGTAAAGTGGATGGCGCTCCTCAGAAATTGAGATAATAGGTGCGAGTTGGAGAGGTGCAAGTTGGAGAGTAGTTCACGTTCGGTGCCCCTACCCCTTCACTGTGCCTCACTCGGGTGGTGGCC
This sequence comes from uncultured Salinivenus sp., assembly GCA_964612165.1. Lineage (GTDB taxonomy): Bacteria > Bacteroidota > Rhodothermia > Rhodothermales > Salinibacteraceae > Salinibacter. The sequence continues at coordinate 2,261 of CAZTDC010000458.1, read as the reverse complement.
GTGCATTACAGTGGGTGTCTCCCGCTTCGGAGTGAGGATTCCATTGGCCAGACACGTCGTTCACAACCCGGTGCCCATCACCGAGCACGACGGGAGGTGCCTTGGAAGAGTAGTGATAGAGACGGGGATGGCACGCAGGCGCTACGTATTCACGCGTTCACCTCCTCTTCGTCGGTCTCGACCGTGCTTGAGGGAGCGTCTTTGACCCGCTCCTGAGCCGTCGGCGGTGAGGCCATTTGTCCATTTTCGGAATCTACTTCTCTGGGATCCCGTGGCAGGTGGATGGTAAAGGTCGTTCCCACCCCTTTCTCGCTTTCAACTGATATGTCGCCGCGGAGGAGATCCACCAGCTTTTTCGTGATGGAGAGACCCAGGCCACTTCCCTCGTGGCTGTTCCTCGGATCCTGGGCCTCTTGACGAAACGCCTGAAACATGTTTTCTCGAAAGGACTCGCTCATGCCCACCCCTGTATCCTTGACCTCCAACCGGGCATGGGTAAACGCCCCGTCGGTGGTCTCTCCTGTTTCCTTAGTGACCTTCGCCACGCGAACGGTGACGTCACCACCGGCCTCCGTAAATTTGATGGCGTTTCCGACGAGGTTTCGCAGGATGCGCTGTGCGGCGCCCGAATCGAGCACGCAGTAGCATTCATCGCAGTCGTGAACGAGCTGCAGGTCAACCCCTGCCGCCTTGGCCCGTTCCTCTTGTTCGGCGACAATCGCGTCAGCCTCGTCAACGAGATCAAAGGTGGAGAACTGTAGATTCTGCTTCCCGGCCTCCAGCTTCGAGAGTCGCAGAACCGAGCTGAGCGTTTGGAGAAGACGCTTGCTGTTTTCGTGAATCATGCTGGCAAACTGATGGACTTGCCCACTGGCCTCATCCGTCAGGACCTCCGCAAAACCCGTTATGGTCGTGAGCGGCGTACGGATCTCGTGGCTCATGTTGGCAAGCATCGCCGACTTGAGCTGACTCGCCTCTTCCGCCTCCTCCTTGGCAACGGTCAACTCGTCGACCGTTTGCGAGAGCTCCCGCTCGCGGCGTTCGAGTTGGCGCTTTGTCTGTTTGAGGTCCTTGAGGGCATTTTGAAGGGACTCCTGCGACTCTTCCAGTTCCCGCTGGTGGCGCTCCTTGACCATGACCGTTTGGGCGAGGGCCTCCTGCTGCTGCTCCGTTGCTCGCCGGAGCCGCTCGGCCTGCAGGTTCGTCCGCCGTCGGACGACGTGCATCATGGTGCTGAGAGCCGCCGCGCCCATCAGACCAATAGACGGGAAAAAGAGAGCTTCAATCTGGTGAGCCGAGGCCGAAACAATAACCCAGCTTAGCAGAGACCCAATCAGCACAGGTACAAACCACGAGGTGTTGAGTAAAACAAAACCAGTCCCCACCAGCACCAGGGCCATGACGACAACTTCAACCTCCTCAGTGAGCGCCTGAGACCAAAGAGTATTGATCAACGCGATCACACAGGTGGAGACGCCGAGGGCATAAACGCTATTACTCTCCGGATCCGTACCCATCAGGACCACACGGAGCAGAAGGAGAACAACCGAGGAGCCCGTTGCCATCATTGAGATGTAAATGGCATTCGGGCGAGAGAGTAAGAGCAGGTGCGTGAACATCTGCACCAGATACAGAATGCTCAAGCCCATCAGGATCGGGGCAAGACTATCATGGACGACGGCATTGAGCGCTTTCTCGAGGTCCGCATCGTCCACCGACCGGGCAGCGGCAACGGTGCTCGGCACGGTTGGGCCGGAAGAATCCTCCTCCGTCACCGAATCGAACCCGTCTGTCCAGTAGTCAGTGTGGTCATCCGTCATAGAAGAAGTGAGCCAGAAGGAGGTGACTGGTCTAGCCAATGCTCATGTACAGAAGCGTAGAGTCGCCACAAACACTTCCTTTCCGATCCCAGCCTCAAGGAGGGGAGGGACGAATTCTTCCCTAGCGAATCAACGACATTCGAAATTGCGAAATCAGTCGCTGACTTGAGGCGAGGAGGAGTTTTTGTAATAGACGTGTGGGGCCATCAGCGCTGTTTATTTGTTAACACTACACCTTTTAAGATGAGAGTAGAATTTACCAATTGCAAAAACGAGAGGCACCCTCGGTCTTGGCTTGGTGAATCTGATGACTTGCGATAAACCGATGTGGATACGTGCAGCTTATCCGGTGTGACTGCTCCTTAACGACCCGGCTTTGATCTGCAGTGAACCTAGACCTCGCTCTTCAGTCGGTTCGAAGCACTTATGGTCCCGCTCTAG
>CAZTDC010000457.1:0-2891 GCA_964612165.1 uncultured Salinivenus sp. | reverse complement strand
CAGCTCTCATTCGCGACCATGTACATCCAGTCGAACGATCTCTTCTACGCGTTTGACCCGGGCGGACTTCCGCTGTTCACCGAGGACGATGAGCCGATCAGTGGCGACCAGACCGATCAGCTTCGTTTGTATGACGCCGGCACCGAAGTCGATCAGGAGCCGGGAGTTGGTCTCACCCAGGCGCCGCGTCAGTCGGAGGCCGACGTTGGAGCAGATGAGAACGGAAGTCTCGTTCGCGTTCAGAACACGGACGATGATTCGAATCTCGAGGACGATGGATTCGAATACGCCTCGACCCTTGACGAAAACGGCGACCCCGTTCTCATCAAGGTAACGGTGACGCCGCAGTAGGGCCCCGCGCTGACATTCTATCGGGTACGCTCGACCGTCCGGTGGCTCCTCGGCTGCCGGGCGGTTTTCGTATGGAATGTCTACCGGTCGGACAATATCATCCAATTCTCTGTCCAAACGGGAAAATGAGGTGGAATAGGGGGTTATCCAGAAGTTCCGACTCGTCGTAAGACACGGACGGACCGGTAACATGAGAGGGGGGCTCGTCGTTCGTCTGGGGCGTAAGAGGAATGTGCTCTACGTGCAGGGCCGCCCCACGAACATTCCCGCCCCATTTAAAGCCCCTCTGCCATCATGCCCAAAGATGCTCCTGTCTCGCCCCCCCGAGCGGAGACGGACCGCTCCGCCGATCGCGTAGCCGCTTTGGAGGAGACCGTCGAGAAGCTTCGGGCTCGCACTGAGGAGCTGAGGCGCGAGCGCGATCAACTGCTGGAAGAGAACCGAGCCCTCCGGCAGAACGTGACGCACCTGCGTCTCCTCCACGATCTGGAGGAGTCGATTGACGACATCGAGGAGAAAACCGGTCGTTTGCCCGCCGCGCCGCCCCCGTCCGACCATCTGTACACCCTGCTCCCCTCCACTTTCTCTTTTCCGGTCTTCTTCGGGATCGCCGAAAGCCAGGGGATCGACACCGACGAGGCCCGGCGCTGTCTGCTCCACTTTCTTGCGGAGGAACTGATCGTTCAGGAAGGGTCTCGTCTCGTGAAGCAGGAGAAGCCCATTGAGGATGCGACCGAGAACGTTCCAGGCTGATTGAACGATCGGCGTAGGTGGCACCTCCCTCCATCGGCCGCATCGAGGGCGACTACGAAAGGTTGTAGAGACCGCCAAACTTGTCCCGTGCGTACCGAAGCCAGGGCTCGGCCGACAGATCCTCCCCCGTGGCTCGTTTCAGCAGGTCGGGGGCGTCCAGCTTGCGTCCGTGCCGGTGCACGTGGGTGCGGAGCCAGTCGAGCACGTCGTCAAACTGTCCGGTGGCCACCTGGTTGTCGAAGTCGGGAACGTCGTCGCGGAGGGCCTCCGTGAGCTGGGCCGCCGTGAGGGTGCCGAGCGTGTAGGTGGGAAAATAGCCGAACGAGCCCATTGACCAGTGCACGTCCTGCAGCACGCCGTTGGCGTCGGTGTCCGGCGTCACGCCGAGGTAGTCGTCCATCGCCTCGTTCCAGAGGGTGGGGAGGTCGTTTACGTCAACGGTGCCTGCGATGAGCCCGCGCTCCAACTTGAAGCGGAGCATGACGTGTAGGTTGTAGGTGACCTCGTCGGCCTCCACGCGAATGAGGGAGGGTTCGACCCGGTTGATCGCGCGGTAGAACGCGTCGAGGCTCACGTCGGTCAGGGCGTCGGGGAACGCCTCCTGCAGGCGCGGAAAGTAGTGGCGCCAGAACGGGCGGCTGCGGCCCACGTGGTTTTCCCAGAGGCGCGCCTGCGACTCGTGGATGCCCAGCGAGGCCCCGTCGGCCAGCGGGGTGCGGGCGAGAGCCGGATCGATCCCCTGCTCGTAGAGCGCATGCCCGCCCTCGTGGATCATCGAGAAGAACGCGGAAGGGAGATACGACTCGTCGTAGCGGGTGGTGATGCGCACGTCGTTGGGCGAGAAGGACGTCGTGAACGGGTGGGCCGACACATCTTGCCGTCCTCGATCGAAGTCGTAGCCCAACTCTTCGAGAACCTGCTCCCCAAATTCCTTTTGCCTGGGCTGCGGATATGAGCGGTGGAGCACCTCGTCGTCGAGCTGTGGGGAATCGGCGATCGCGTCGACGAGCGGCACGAGGTCTTCACGCAGTGTCTCGAACGTGGAGGCGACCTCCGCCGTCGAGAGCCCGGGCTCGTACTCCTCCAAAAGCGCGTCGTAGGGCTCGTCGTCGTACCCAATGGCTTCGGCCTTTTCCACCGACAGGTCCACGAGCGTCTCCAGGTGCGGCGCGAAGATCGAAAAGTCGTCTTCCTGCCGTGCTTGCTTCCACGCCTGCTTCGCCCGCGAGGTGGCCTCCGACAGCTCTGCGACCAGCGACGAGGGGACCCGGCGGGCCCGCTCGTAGTCGCGGCGGGTGACGCGGACGAGCGCCGCATCGTTGTCAAGCGGGTCGTCCGTGTCGAGGGCCTCGGCGGCCCGGTCGAGCAGTGTGCCGGTCTCGTCGGACGCGAACCGCTCGTGGGCCATCGACTGGAGGGTGGAGAGCTGCTGCGCGCGGACCTCCGCTCCGCCGTCGGGCATGAACGTTTCCTGGTCCCATGCCAGCAGACCTGCGGCGTTCTTCAGGTCTTCGATGGGGGCGAGGTGGTCGCGGAGATCGGAAGTCGCGTCGGTCATGAAGCGGAGATGGAGCGTGCGAAAACCAAATGCGTTCAGCTAACACGGACGCAGGCAGAATCTATTCGTGGAGACGGCAAAATCATGGTGATTTGGTTTCCACGTGGCAGGGGGTGGCCCTGGATCAGCGACAGGGGAGCGATAGCGCTACAGCTCCCGGGACGAGCGCTCGATCACCTCGGCGAGTTCGGTGGCGGACTGGGCCGTGTGGCTGTCGTGCGTGCCGAGC
>CAZTDC010000456.1:0-2891 GCA_964612165.1 uncultured Salinivenus sp. | reverse complement strand
CCACCACCTCGCCGTCGGCAAACAGCTTGACGGCGGGAATGCCGCGGACCCCGTAGGCCTGCGCGGCCTCCTTGTTGTCGTCCACATTTACCTTCACGAGTTGCCAGTCGTCTGCCTCCTCGGCCAGGGACTCCAGCACCGGGCTTAACTGGCGGCAGGGCCCGCACCACGGCGCCCAGAAGTCCACGACGACGGGCGTCTCCTCGCTGGCGTCGATCACGTCTTCTTGAAAATCCTCGACCTCGTACGCCATAACCGACAGGAAGAAATCAGTTCGACAATTTGCGACCGTACACCCGTCTCACGCAATCGAGGCGGGAATGCTTCCGGCTCCACGAGAGTTTCGAATGGAAGGGCACGCGGCAATCTAATGTTGGCAGTTTGAACGTGTGGCGGCTCAGATGCCTCTATCTGTGAAAGGCTCGAAGGAAAGCGCGGGAGAACGAGAGCATGGGAGCAAGGAGGAGGCAACGTTCTTATCGAAAAGTGGAAATGTAGATACAATTGCCGTAGGGATGGAGAGGGGAACGAGCGTAGAAATAGTTGCCATCAACACGTTCCAGCGGGATGCGTACGCACGCTGTTCGAACTGTCTCGCAATTCCATAAGCCCTCGATTGAACCGATGGAGCAGCGCAACCACGTTTTGTCTGAGGAGGATGCCACCCGCATGGTCGAGCACATGAACGCGGAGCACGAGGAGGATCTCTTGCTCTTTGCCCAGGTGTACGCCGGAGAGGCGGGGGCTACGGCGGCGCGAATGACGGGCATCGACGCCGAGGGGATCGATTTGGAGGTGACGCTTGCGGACGGGGAGAAGGAGGTTCGCATCGACTTCGAGACTCCTGCTCACACGCCGGAGGATGCCCATCGCGCCCTCGTGGATATGGCCCTGAACGCACGAGGGTGAGGCTCCTGATGCGTGAACCGTGATGTGTGAGGATTTCTGGGGCCACCGCCGTCTTTCTGCACACGGTGAATGGACAAAAATCGCGTCTTGACCTCCTCCAGCGTTCCCTCTGTTGCATGCGCCATCTCCGCCGCAAGTTGACGCTTCGCGCCCATGGGGACCAGGTCGTCTTCGTGAAGCGGGCGCAGGAGCGCATCGAGCACGTGTGGATGAAGGCGTTTCTGTGGGCCCTGTATCTGCCGGACTATCCCGACCTGTCGGTCGAGGTGGACGTGGACGACAAGTACAAGCCGGACGTGGTGACGATGGACCCTCGCCGGGGGCGCCCTCGCTTCTGGGGCGAGGCCGGTCACGTGGGCCCGGAGAAGATTGCGGCCCTCGTGGAGCGCTATCCGGCTATGCACTTCGCCATTGCCAAGTGGGATCGGTCGCTCACGGACGTGAAAGAGAGAACAGAAACGGCCGTGCACAAGGTGGATCGCACAGCGCCTATCGATCTCCTCCGGTTTCCCCCCGACAGTGCCGATCGGTTTGTGGACACAAAGGGCCGTATCTCCCTCGACTGGGACGAGGTGTCTTGGACCCAGGTGGGAAATGCAGAGGCGTGGCGGTGATGTGATAATGCGGTCGTTGGTGGATCTCCGGAGTCGCCCCGTGGTACATCTTTACACACCGTTCTTTCTTCCGACTCGTCCTCGTTCTATGCTATACCTTCTTGAGCGCGTTCGAGACTGGTGGCAGGGCCGCCGCACACAGCAGATTACTCCCGGTCGGGCCCGCAAGCGGGTGCAGCGCGGCGCGGCGTATCTCGACGACGTGGATCCGGAGTGGTACCGGCGCGTCGATTCGGAGACCCTGGAGCTGGGCGATGGGCGGCACTGCATCCTGGGTCAGATGCACGGCGAGTTTCGGTTGGGACTGGGCCGCTCGCGCCTCATCAGCATGTCGAGTGCGCCCCGGGCCAGCCTGTCGCCGGTCGCCTACGGGTTCAAGTGCGTGGAGAACGTCCCGGACCAGTGGCGGGCCTACGACTACGAACTGCTCAACGAGGCGTGGAAAGAGGCCGTGCGATCGCGCCAGGACGCCGATCCCGTGCTCAACGAGGAGGACCTGATTGCTGCCTCCGGAGACTCCGTGCCGGAAGCGCCTGTGGAGCCGGTTCCGAATGCGTAGGATCCGGCGGGTGTTCATGGTGCGGTCCATCTCCTGTTTGCTCTCTTCAGCTGAAGCGTGATACGTGATGCGTGACCCGTGAAAAGCGGGCAGCCTCACGCCTCACGTCTCGGACGACGCAGCCTGGACGTTGGAATTTGCGGAAGCGATAGGCGCCTTTTCGTCTGCCGTCGCTGAGTGAAGAAGGTAGTAGCGGAGCCCGTCGGCGAGGGCCTGCCAGCTCGCGTCCAGGATGTTGGCCGAGACCCCGACCGTATTCCACGTCTCGGTGCCGTTGCTGTGTTCGATCAGGACGCGAACCGTGGCGGCCGTCCCGTCCTGGGGCGTGAGCACCCGCACCTTGTAGTCGGTGAGACGCACAGTGTCGAGATGGGGGTAGAACGTTTCGAGCCCGTCGCGCAGGGCATTGGAGAGGGCATCGACGGGGCCATTGCCTTCCGCTACGGCGAGCCGACGCTGGTCCTGCACAGTGAGGGCGAGGGACGCCTCGACGGTCTGGTCGCCGGCCTCGTCCTGCCCGCTCCACACGCGCATCCGCTCTAGGCCGAAGAAGTCAGGCACCTCGTTCTGGAGGGTGCGGAGGAGCAGTTCGAAGGAAGCCTCAGCGCCCTGAAACTCGTAGCCCAGGTGCTCCAGCTCCTTGATCCGGTCGACGGCGTCGGCAGCCGCGTCGTCCCCGAGGGCAATGCCCAGCTCCTCCGCTTTGTACTGGATGTTGCTCCGGCCCGAGAGGTCGGAGACGAGGGCGCGGCGCCGGTTGCCCACCGATTCGGGCTCGACGTGCTCGTAGGTGCTCGGCTCCTTCATGA
>CAZTDC010000455.1:0-2892 GCA_964612165.1 uncultured Salinivenus sp. | reverse complement strand
ACTTCAAAACCCGACCACCCGGGTAAGAACTGATACGTTCGGTACTGAAACAACCCCTAAAACGAAGCTAGCCCTCTTGAACGCCGCTCAGTCGAGGTCGAAATCGCTGGTGCACAATGCTTCCGAAACCCTGGTTTTTGAGACGGTCTACCCAGGCCTTACCTCTTCCTTGATGCCTGCCGAAGGCCCTCCTGCCATTGTTTCCTTCTCGTAAGACCCGGAGGTTTCGTCTCCATCGGCGGCGGTCCATTTTTTTACTGTCGACTCAAGTCATATGCACGTCTTGGAACAAAACGTGAAGCAAGCAACGACCGATGCCCAGAATGCCGCTCTTCACGGATGGGGACTGGGGCCTGTCCCGACGGCAAAACGGCTCCTCTAGCCGAGCGTCGCTTCTCTTCAGGCCGTCGCTTCTTCAGACGCCTCTTCTTCTGGCGTCTCTTCTGGCGCTTTTTCTTGCCGGGGGCTGCGACTCGGGCGGCTCCGGGCCGGAGGGCTCCGAGCCGGAGCCGCCGTCTACGCCCTCGGCGCCTTCCGGCCTGCAAGCCCAGCCGGATGGGGATGCAATCACGCTGGAGTGGTCCGCCCCGTCTGGCAGCGACGTCCAGTACAACGTCTACCGGTCGACCGGCCCCATCGAGTCGGTTGCCGACCGGGAGCCGATCAACGACAGCCCGGTCGGGCAGCCGAGCTTTACCGACCAGGAGGCCCGGGCGTGGGAGCCGTATCGCTACCGGGTGACCGCGCTTCGCGCCTCTAGCGGAGAGACCGCTGAGGGCGACCCGTCGGGAGAGGTGCGGGTGACCCTTCCGGAGACCGAGTACGTCGCCCAGGCCCCCGACCCGCAGGGACCGATCGGGTTCGGCACTCCAATCAATCCAGCCGGCGATCTCGTCGGGAACGGGGCGACGGACCTCTTGGTCGGAACCTTCACGTTTTCTGACTTCTCCAACAGCCGACGCGTCTACCTCTTCGACGGGGCGGCCGGGACCGTCGAGGAGGCGATCCGGCCCGGCGGGCTCGCTTCTGGAGAGCCGTTTGGCTTCCTCGGTCGAGGCGTCGAGGACGTCGACGGGGACGGCACGGGCGACCTTCTGATCGGGAGCCGTGGTGCCTCGGTAGGCGAGGCTGAGGAGGCGGGCCGCACCCACCTGTTGAGCGGCGCGGATCGGTCGGTCCTCTGGTCGAGGGAGAGCCCGGACCCGCAGGCCGAAGGGCAGTTTGGGTTTGGAGATGCGGTCGGGGACGTAAACGGCGACGGGACGCCGGACCTGGCCGTCGCGGCCCCCGGCGAGAGCGCCGACGGGCTCGAAGAGGCCGGACGCATCTACCTGCTGGACGGGACCGACAGTGCGGTCTTAGACACCCTCGTCTCGCCGGACCCGCAGCAGGGAGCCAGCTTCGGTTTTCTTAAGCAAATCGGAGACGTCGACGGCGATGGAGAGCCGGATCTCTTCGTGAGAACCCCGAGAAGAGATGTCGATGGGTTGGAAGACGCGGGGCGCGTTTATCTGTTCGACGGGGCGGCCCTGCGGGCCGAGCAGCGACTGGAGACGATCCGAATCCTCGAATCTCCGAATCCGGAAGGGGGAGGGTTCTTTTCGTTCCGGGCTGTCGTCTCCCTGGGGGCTGGAGGAGACGAAACTTCAAGACTTCTCGTCGGGGCTCCCGGCGAGACCGTAGACGGAAAGTCGGTGGCCGGCCGCGCCTACCTTTTCGACGTCGCAGACGGGACCCTACTCGAAACCTACACCTCGCCTGCGCCGGAGGAGGAGACAGGGTTCGGAAATGCCATTCGGTTCGCGGGGGACGTGAATGGAGACGGGCGCGAAGATTTGGCCATCCGGGCACTTGAGTCGGTCGGCGGCCTGGAGGAGGCGGGCCGGATTTACCTATTCGACGGATCCGACGGGTCGGTGCTCCGGCAGTTCGTGTCGCCGAATCTGGAAGAACAGGGATTTCTCGGAACCGACTTTGAAATCCTACCGGAAGAAGATGTCCTGATCGCCGGGGCAAACGGAGAGTCGAGCGGCGGGGTCGAAGACGCTGGGCGCATTTACGGATTCCCGCTTCCGTAACCTCTTTCCTGCCGGCTCCGCCGATTTCCGTCAACTGGCTCCCTGTACCGGCGGATTTGCGAGCCACCCATCGCTCGATTGCAAACACAACTCGATCACAAACGCCACTCGATCACGGATACCACCCAATAGTAACCATGTGCTTAAAGCTACCTGCACTTCGTCGTAGTCTCCTTTCGCAGCCGAAAGGCCTAGCGGGTCTGCTTGCCGTCGGGGCCGGGCTCCTCTGCACTGTTCTCAGTCCCGCGCCTGCATCAGCCCAAGAGGAGCCGGTCCAGGAGGAGCCGCGCCCCCAGCGCTACGAGGACGTGACGTGGAATCGGATCTACCTCTACGACTTTAAGGCAACGGAAGAGGAGCGGGCGATGGAGATTCTCGGTGAGCATCTCATCCCGACCTACCAAGAGGTGGACATTCAGGCCCCGAGGGTCGTAGAGCTTCGATCCGGCCCGTGGGACGTGATGATCGTCGCGACCTTGCCGGATGGGCCTTCCGAACTCACGTGGGAAACCGCCCCTGAAGAACTTGAGCTTCAGCGGGCACTCGTGGAGGAGTTGGGGGAGGAGGAGGCTCCCAAAATCTTTGAGGAATATGGCCAGGCAATTGCCCGAGAGACCAGCTTCTTGGGAATGTCTGGGCACCGCGGCCCGGCGATCGGGAAGACAGCGAGCGATACGACCGAGATGGATTAACCATTAAGGACATGACGTGATGCTCCTCGTGCATGGGGGAGGAGCATAGCGCTCATAACTTCAGAACCCACCCTTTCTGAGACGATCTGAAACGGCGTATCCCACCCTGCCTCAGCGACGAT
>CAZTDC010000454.1:0-2894 GCA_964612165.1 uncultured Salinivenus sp. | reverse complement strand
CCTAGCGCTTCTTTGCGCCGGCTGTAGCCCCGACCCGATTGCCTACCACTCCACGGCGTCGGTTCCGTACTACACCTCCTCGACATCTACGCAGATGGAGGCGGTCCGGCGCCAGGAAAGCGGCGCCGAAAAGCCCTACGTCGTCTTCGCCGCACTCGACAACGAACGCACCGGGTACGTTCTCGTCGCGCCAACCAGTGCAGGCTCTGGTGGGACAAACTTTGAGAGCGCAGATTTCAACCGCGCAGTTCCCCTCAGAGGAAAGAACCTGGCCTCGCTAATCGATGGGCTTGAAGAGGCGATCGGAGAGTGGGGAAGCGAAAGCGAGGGAAGCGGCCAGTTCTACGAGTTTGTCCACATTCCGGAGGACAACATCGATCAGGTCAGTAAGAACGTCATCGAGTACTACCCGGCGGTCCGGTTTACCACTTCACGGACCGAGGGTGGGCCCGTCGGGCGGCTCGTTCTGGGCGAATCGCCCGAGGAGCAGCTCCAATCTGTGATCGAGATGCAGGAGAAAGAGGAGGTGCAGACCTTCAGAACTCTCTTGATGAGGGCCCAGAAGCGGGCCGAAGAGATGGAAGGGTAATTGCCTGCCCAAAACCACTTGCTCTCTGGACCTACGGCGCAGACCGATGAGCCCTTCCGACGAGAGCCAGGCAAATGAAGCGAGCGGGCCGCCCGGCGAGCAGACCCTCTTCGACCAGAACCTCGGCAAAGATTCCGAGGAAGAGACAAGGTGGCCCCCGCAGGAGCGATTTCCGCTCAACGAAGGGAGCCGGGAGGTTGGAGAGGCCGTTTCCGAAAGCTACGAGGCCTCCTCGTCGTTTTCGATCGTGACGGCCTACACGTCCTTCGAGCACCTGCTTGCATTTTTCAGCCAGCATGAGCTTGCTGGCCGCGAGGTCGACATCGTCCTCGGCAGCGAGCCGACCGCCACCGAGGGGAACCTCTACGCGGGCACTCGGCCGGTTGAGAAACGAGCCCGCGACTATTGGCTCGAGAAGGGCGTTTCGGTGCTGACGGGAGGCGGAGCCGTCCGCCTGATCGAGGCGATCGGCAAGGGACAGGTTCGCTTTTTTGCCGGAGAACGCCTCCACGCGAAGATTTACCTGGGAGAGGAGTCGGCAATCTTCGGGTCGAGCAATTTCTCCAGGCAAGGGCTCCGCCAGCAACGGGAAGCAAACGGCCGCTTCGAACCCGATACGGATCGATACGAGGAGCTCTCCGAGATCGTAGGGCAGTTCAAGGCGGACAGCCGAGAGTGCAGCGCCGAGATCAAAGAGCTTCTCGAGGACCTTCTCCAGCCGGTGAAGTGGGAGGAGGCCCTCGCGCGGGGCGCCGCCGAGATCCTTGAGGGGGACTGGGTCGACCGGTATCCGGAGGTCTTCCGGCTCCTGCAGAACCAAAATCTTTGGCCCCACCAGGAGCAGGCCATCGCGCAGGGCCTCTGGATTCTGGACACGCGCGGCAGCGTGCTGGTCGCCGACGCGACCGGATCAGGGAAGACGAGGGTGGGGACCCACCTTCTCTACGGGCTTCTCAACCGGCTCTGGTCGAAGGGACAGGCCCATCGCACCGACGCGACGGTGATCTGCCCCCCGAACGTTGTAGAGAACTGGACAGGAGAGATTGAGCGGTCGCCGGCCAGCTCCGTTCAGGCGATCTCCCACGGGAAGCTCTCGAAGTCGAGCAACCGGGAGGCCATCCACCGGAAGGTGCGGGAGAGCAACGTCCTGTTTCTAGACGAGGCCCACAACTACCTCAATCCAAACTCGATCCGGAGCGCGGCCATCGAGGCGAGCGCTCCGGACTACGCGGCCCTCTTGACGGCGACGCCCATCAACCGAGGGGCGAGTGATCTGCTCCGGATGATCGAGCTGCTGGGCCTGGACAACCTGTCGGAGGAAGAGTTTGCGATCTACGACGACCTGAAGCCGAAAAACAACTTCACCGCCAAGGATGAGAAGAAGCTCCGGGCAATCGTCCGGCAGTGCACGATTCGGCGGACAAAGAGGGATCTGAACCGGATCGTCGAGCGAAAACCCGAGGGGTACGAAAGCGAGGACGGGACGATTCACCGGTTTCCCGAGCACAACTGCAAGACTTACGAGACCGGGGAAACCGAAAAGGACAAGCAGATCGCACGGTCGATCAACGAGCTCGCCTGCAAGCTCGTGGGACTTCCGTGGCTGCAGACCCTTGAGGCGCCGGATCGGATAATCGGGGACAGCGAGCGGGAGGAGGTTTTCCTTGAGCGGAAGATCAAAGGTGCAAACGGCCTTTCAACCCACGGAATCCGCAGCGCGCTTCAGTCCTCGCGGGCCGTGCTCTTGGAAGTTGTCTTCGGGACGAAGGAGGCCTCAGAGCGACTGGGGCTTGAGGCCGGGCTCAAATCCGATAGTGGAGATCAGCTCCGGAAAGTGGGAAAGATCCGAAGCGACCCACCCGCCGAGAACTGCAACCTGGAAATGGAGCTGCCGAGTTGGCTCACGTCCGACCTGGAGGAGACGATTGGCCGAGAGAAGGGTCTCCTTCGCCGGATCGGGAAGAAAGCCAGTCAGCTCTCCGACCACCGAGCGAAGGCCCGCGCCGAAAAAATCCAGGACATCGCCGAGGAGCAAGACGTGCTTCTTGCGTTTGGTCGTCGGCCTCTCACGCTCTACGACCTCCGCGCGCAAATCCGAGGCCGGACGATCGGCCAAGATGTCGTCGTGGCCGACGGGAGCTTGGCGGCAGGCAAGAAGCAAACGATCGTCGAGCGGCTTGGGATTGACGGGCCGACTCAGACTACCATCGGGGAGGATGGGGAAGGGAGGGTAGGCCTCGTTGCCCTCTGCAGTGACGCGATGAGCGAGGGGCTTAACCTTCAGAGGGCGGCTTCCGTGGTGCTT
>CAZTDC010000453.1:0-2898 GCA_964612165.1 uncultured Salinivenus sp. | reverse complement strand
GCATCACCGTCGACGAGCAAGGCAACTCGACGGAGGGCATCGCCGAGATCATCATTGAGAAGCAGCGCAACGGCCCCATCGGCAATGTCGAACTGGCGTTCGTGAAGCAGTACGCCCGCTTCGAGAACCTCACGACGCAATACAACGAAGGCGGGGGCGACTCGGCGCCCGGCATGGGGCCGGCCCCTGGGGGCGATGCGGGCGGCTCGTTTGAGGATGATGCGCCCTTCTAAGTCGATTCTCCGGTTGGGGCATTCCGGGAAAGCGACCCACGAAGATCCTTCTGCTTTTGGGGAGGCACAGTCCGATTTTCCGGGATCCGCTTCGGACCGCCTGGACAGACCGGTAGGTTGCACGACGACGGTTTTCCTTCACTCGTCTCGCTCCTCCCATGCGCTCGGTGCTTGTCTCTCTCTGGGTTTGGTTTGCCATTGGCACGCTCATCGTGCTGTGGGTGCCCGTCATGGCGGTCGCGCGGCTGTTGGACCGTGATCCGGCCCACTACTACGCCGGGTACACGCTGCGCGTGATGGGAAAGCTGTTCACCTACGTAAATCCGTTCTGGGACATCGATCTGAAGGGACCGTTTCCTGAGGATCCTCGAACCCCGTACGTGGTGGTGAGCAACCACTTCTCGCAGGCGGACCCGCCCATCATTGCCCGAGTGCCATGGGAAATGAAGTGGGTGGCCAAGAAGGCACTCTTCGACCTGCCATTTACGGGCTGGCTCCTGCGGATGAGTGGGGACATCTCCGTGGATCGCAGCGACAAGCGGAGCCGGGCCCGCGTTCTCGAAACCGCCGCCTCGTACCTGGACCGGCAGTGCAGCGTGATGTTTTTTCCCGAGGGCACCCGGTCGCGCGATGGGCGCGTGCAGAAGTTTTCCGACGGATCTTTTCGCCTCGCGATCAAGGAAGGCGTGCCGGTGTTGCCCCTCGCCATCGACGGCACCCACGAAGCCCTACCCAAGCACTCGATCTGGTTCAATCCGGAGGTCGAGCAGATTCGAGTGCAGGTGCTCGAACCAATAGACACGAGCGGTTACGAGCCGGGGCAAGCTCGTGAGTTGCAACGGCGGGTTCGCGCTCGCATCATCGCTCAGATTGCCACCTGGCGAGACGTGCCGCTCGCCGAAGCGGACGGCCTCGCCGACACGGACGCCGCCGCCGTGAACTGGATTGAGTCCGATTCGCCCGGCAATGAGATCCCCGCATCCGAGGGTGAAGCATCCGTCAAACCGCCGACGCGGTCCGGCTCGTCGGAACCGGGCGGTTAGTTGAGTCATTTTGTAGGTCCGATCCCGAGAGGGTCGACATTTCCCTTTCTTGCCCAGTAGCTCAATCGGCAGAGCGTCCGGCTCTGGACCGGGAGGCTGATGGTTCGAATCCATCCTGGGCAGCCGCGCCCCGAGGTGCCTGTGCACCCTCGGGGCGTTTTTTGTTGCCCATCATTCTCTGACACGTCTGGGCGTCCACCGACCGCCGGGGGCCAAGGTCTAATTACGGCATGGCACATTGATTGCCCAATGTGTAGTGAGCCAATCTGGG
Organism: uncultured Salinivenus sp.; assembly: GCA_964612165.1. Classification (GTDB taxonomy): domain Bacteria; phylum Bacteroidota; class Rhodothermia; order Rhodothermales; family Salinibacteraceae; genus Salinibacter. The sequence goes on along the minus strand of CAZTDC010000453.1, from coordinate 1,351 downwards.
ACACTATATCCCCGTGGAATGTGTCCCTGCGACGTTCACGTCGCCATTTTGGGTAATGTTGTACTAATTTTGCCGGTTATGTCGTCCTCGAATCGTGTAATATCGAAACGTAAGGGCCAGGGGAGAGATCCACACGTCCGGTCCTCGCGATCGGGGACGAGCGAGTGCATGACCGATCGAGCGGCCCGCTCCGAACTCAATCCGATCACTGCATCTCGGTTAGCGCCGGCCGCTCTTCGCGCCTCTAGCATCGTTTCGAACACGTCCATGACTCCGCAAGCCGACATTCCGGAGGAGGTATCGCAGGTAAGCGATGCCGACGTGCGGGCGGGCCTGGGAGACATTCTCTACCGAAGTCTTCAGCCCATCATATCCGGGCTCGCATGGCTCTATGGGATATATGCGTTTGGACATCCGGTCTTCATTGGGGGGCAGACGGGCACCGTCCTCGCCCTCGTGGCAGCGGGAACGGCCCTTCTGCTTTTGGGGCTTCGCCTGGGGTGGTCGTATCTGCCCAGTCGCGTGCCTTGGCCCCACGTTTTGGGTACCGGGATTACGGGACTCGTACTCGGCAATACCCTTCTGCACTTCTATCTGACAAGCGGCATCATACAGAGCACGAACGTCATCTTACTGCTTCTGGGCATCGGTGCTCTCAGCCTTTCGACGCCGTGGTACGCCTTCATGGCTGGCATGACACTCGGCGGCTGGGGCATTACCGTGTGGCTTACGCTTCCCCACGAGCAGTTGCCACATTACGGCTTCGCCGTACTCTCGGCGGCGGTGCTGGCGACGATTGTGCACGTGGCCCGTCGTCGTTCTACGGCCACCGGCGAGCGTGAACGGCTGCGGGGGGAGCAGCTCCGGAGTGCGCTCGCTCGGTCGCTTCGGGCCGAGGCCGCCATGCGCCGCGCCCTGGAAGAGTCGAACGAGGCCCTCGAAAAAGCGGTGGACGAAGCAGAGCAGATGAATCGCCTGCAGGCGGCGTTCCTGGCGGACATGAGCCACGAAATTCGTACGCCGCTGACCTCCATCATTGGGTTTGCGGAGGTGCTCGATGAAGAGGCGACTGGCGAAGCAAAGCGGTTTTCGAAACTCATCTTAGATAGCAGCCAGCGCCTGCTCGACACGGTCAACTCGGTGCTCGACCTTTCGAAGCTCGAGACCGATGAAGTGCACCTGGACCTCGAACAGGTCGACGTGGCCGAAGAGGTGCGCGATACCGTACGGCTTTTTCAGGCGCAGGCCGAAGAGGCAGAGGTTGATCTGTCGGTCGACGCGCCGTCCGAGCTTGACGCGCGGCTCGACGCCTCGGCCCTGCACCGGTGCTGCTCCAATCTCGTAAGCAACG
>CAZTDC010000452.1:0-2902 GCA_964612165.1 uncultured Salinivenus sp. | reverse complement strand
CTCCACCACGTGAGCGAGGGCTGGAAGGTGGCCGAGGAGATCGCCGAGGCCGACGTGCCCTGCTCCATCATTGTGCTCGACTCGCCCGGGGGCAAGCACGAGGCCGACGAACTGGTCTACCGGACGGGACGGGTGCTGAATGAGGCCGGTGTCGACGTGTCTTATCACACGGACGACCCCATCACGGACTCCCGCCTCTTCCTGCGCTCCCCCGCCATCGGCGTGCGAGCCGGCATGTCGCGGGAGGCGGCCCTCGAATCGGTCACGCTGGAGGGCGCCCGCCAGCTCGGAATGGCGGACGAGGTGGGCTCGCTCGACGAAGGCAAGGACGCCGACTTCATCGTGTTGACGGGCGATCCGCTGAGCGTGTACACCAAGATCGAGCAAACGTGGGTTGAGGGCCAGACCGTGTTCGACCGGTCTGACCCCGACGACCGCGAGTTTGCCACCGGGGGCTATCGGGTCTATGACGATGCCACCCAACACGTCCACGAATGACCGTCGCCCCAAGCTCCCTGTTCTGTTTCCGTCTGTTAGACGAGCCACTCCCTATGCAGATCTCTGTTGCGTCCCTCCGCCGCCTTCTCTTGACCGCTATCCTCGTGCTGGCCGTCGTCGTCCCCTACCCGGCCGAGGCCCAGCGAGCCGTCCAGGCCGACACCCTTTACACGATGACCGGAGACGCCCCCATCGTCGATGGCGTCGTGGTCATCGATGGCGAGACCATTGAGGACGTCGGGCCAGCCTCCGAAGTCTCGATTCCATCGGGGGCCGAGGTACACGAAGCCGCCGTCGTCACGCCGGGCCTCATCGATCCACGCGGGACGGTGGGTCTGTCGGGCATCCATAACGTGCCCGCCGACCAGGACCAGCTCGACACCTCCGAGCCGATGCAACCCGCCCTCCGGGCCATCGACGCGTACAATCCGCGCGAGGACCTAGTCTCGTTCGTCCGGGAACTCGGCATCACGACCGTCCACACCGGCCACGCGCCGGGGGCCCTCATCAGCGGCCAGACGGCCACGTTCTCGACGTCGGGGGAAACGATAGAGGAGACCCTCCGTGACTCGCTCACCACCGTTGCGTTCACGATTGGGCCCGACGCGCAGGCCCGCTTCGAGTCGCCTGGCACGCGGGCTAAAGGCATTGCTATGATCCGACAGAAACTGGCCGACGCTCAGGCCTCGATGGACGCGGAGGAGCCGGGCTCAGACCTGGGACAGGCTGTTCTTCGGGAGGTGCTGCGCGGCGAGGTGCCGGCCCTAGTGACGGCCCACCGCGCCCACGACATTCAAGCAGCCCTCCGGCTCCAGGAGGAATTCGGCTTCGAGATGATTCTGGACGGGGCGTCCGAGGCGTACCTCGTGGCCAACGAGATTGAGGACGCGGACGTGCCCGTGATTTTGCACCCAACGATGACCCGCCCATCCGGCACGACGCAGAACGCCGCGTTTACCACAGCGGCCACCCTCCACGAGGCAGGCGTGCCGGTTGCCATCCAGAGCGGCTGGGAGCCCTATGTGCCCAAGACGCGCATCGTGCTCTACGAGGCGGCCATCGCAGCGGCAAACGGACTCCCCCGACGGGCGGCCCTGGCCAGCATCACGCGCAGCGCCGCTGACATTCTCGGACTGGAGAACGTGGGGACCATTGAACCCGGCCAGGCCGCCGACCTCGTCCTCTTTGACGGCGATCCGTTCGAATACACCACGCGCACCTGCACCGTGATTGACGACGGGCGCGTCGTCAGCGACGAGTGTCGGTAGAACGCCCCTTGTCCCAGCGTCCCGCTCGGAAGGCAACATTCCTTGCTCGGCTTCGCCGTCCTGCGGGAAGTCCGCTCCCCACTCGGAGATCCTTACAGCTCCTCCGCCACAACCTTCAGCATATCCATCGCCGTAATGACGCCCTGAATCTCGTCAGCCTCCGTGACGAACACGCGATGGATGCCGCTTCGGTGCATCACGCGGGCCACCTGTTGGATGGGCGTCCGCTCATTTACGTCATACACCTGCGGGGTCATGACGTGCTCGGCGGTCGTGGTGCCCCCCTCCGTGACGCGGAGGTTGCTGAGGTCTTCTTCCGAATACTGGGCCTCCAACTCGTGCCGGTAGTAGGCGGAGGGTTGCTCGGTCGCCGGCTCTCCCGCCGTGCTGTTGTGGCGCGCGAGGTCCGTCAGCGAGATGACGCCCACGAGCTTGTCGTCGTCCACGACGGGGGCGCCCGAAATTTCGTGGTCGATGAGGAACTGGGCCACACGATCGAGCGGCCAGTCGGCCTCGACGGTCTTCACGTCCGTCGTCATCAAGTCATTGGCGCTGTTCCACTTCATGTCGGCAGTCGAATGGATTGGAAGAACGGTTGCAAACCAAAGAGGCAATACCGGAACGCCCTATCGATCCGCCCGACCCATGTTGCAAAACGCATGTGGAGCACCGGCGAATTTTTTGAACCGGGCAAACCGTCCTCTCTCCAGGCAACCGTGAATTGAGCGATCATCCCCGTCCCCCGTTGAAACGCACGCCAAGTAGAACCTCGGACGCTCGCGGGTCCTTGAAATCGGCGACCCTGACACGGAAATTGATCTGCCGTCCCTTGACGCCGCGCCTCCATTCTCCGAGATTGACTGTGGGATTCCCTTTGATTCGGGCGAAAATGAGAGCGGACGCCCTACGCTCCGGAACCTCACCTGCATGCCTGAACTACAGGAATCAGGTGAGTCGCCTCCCTTCGCTGGAGTTTGCCCTCACAGAGTGAGCGACCTGAGGCGCGCAACGCAGAATGCAGAGCGCGCCGGAGAAGGCTCCCCGATCACCCGCAACGCTGACCGCCCAACGCACACCAGATCATGCCGATCGTCACCATCGACGGAACGACCTACGAGTACGAGGGCGAGCAGAAG
>CAZTDC010000451.1:0-2903 GCA_964612165.1 uncultured Salinivenus sp. | reverse complement strand
TCGTGCAGTACCTGAAGAGCCTCTCGGCCCAGGACGTGAAGCGCGTGGAGATCAATACCAATCCCTCTGCCCGCCACGAGGCCGAGGGCACGGGCGGCATCATCAACATCGTGCTCGACCGAACGGAAGATGAGGGCTTGAGTGGGGGCGTTTCTGCCTCGGCCGGATTCGGGCCCCGACTCGACGGCTCCGGCAATCTCGGCTACCAGGGCGGGCCCTGGACGCTCCACGGCTCCTATAGCTACAACCACAACCAGCGCGATGTCGTCCAGGATCTACGTCGTCACCAGCCCGACCTCAACGCTCCCCCGCTCCTCGATCAGACGACCACGCGCCGACGGACGTTTAGCAGCCACAGCTTCAACACCGAGATCGAGTACGCCCTCACTCCCCAGACGACGCTCTCCCTGACCTCCACGGGCAGCGTATGGAGCAGTGAAAACAACCACACCACCACCGCCCGCCGCAACGGCTCGCCCACCCGTACCCGTGAGGTCGATCGCTCGTACCAGTCGCTCAACCTCGACGAACGGCTTTCGGTGAGCCACCAGTTCGACGCCGACAACCACGAGCTGTCCGCTGACCTGCGATACGAGGGCGAGGACAGTGAGACGCACGTTCGGGAGGAGCAGATCGAGCGGCCGCCCCGCGAGCAACAGATTGACACCGAAACGGAGCACGACGCGGAGGCGAAGGTCGACTACACGCGTCCACTGGGCCCGTGGACCGTCGAAACCGGCTACAAGGGCACCGTCCGCCACCTGGACGAGCGCTACGACATTCAACAGTTCGACGAGCAGACCGGCCGCTTTCCGAATTCGCCCGTCGAGGAAAACGAGCTCTCGTTCCGCGAACAGGTCCATGCCGGGTACGGCACCGTTCAGCGCCCGATCGGTCCCCTCGACGCCGAGGTGGGGCTGCGGATGGAGCACACGCGAACGACCATCGCTCCGACCGGGACGGACACAGAGCAGTCCCAGTACACCAATCTGTTCCCGAGCGCAAGTCTCACCTACGAGATGGGCCGGGGGCGTCGGGTGAGCCTTAGCTACAGCAAACGGATCGATCGGCCGCACCTCCATCAACTGAGTGCCTTCCGGGCCTCGAGCGATCCCTACGTCCGGTTCAAGGGCAACCCGAATCTCGAGCCCGAACGGATTCACAAAGGCGAATTGACCGTGATGCAGAAGCTTGGGCCCGCCACCGTCACCGTCAGTCCGTACCTCAGCCGCACGACCAACGCGATTGCGTGGACCACCACCCAAACCGACAGCCTGACGGTACGGACCTACGATAACTACGACGCCAATACGTCCTTCGGGGCCCAACTCAACACCTCCCTGAAGCTGGGCGAGGACGTGAAGGCCAGTCTCAGCGGCAACGCCTACCGTCGGGTCACGAAGGGCGGTCGGCTCGATCCGGAGGCGCGTCGCACGCGAATCGCTCTCATGGGCCGGGCCAACGTCACGTGGACTGTGCGCCCGGGCCTTCGCCTACAGGTGTCTCAGTTTTACCGGGCCCCCATGAACACAGGCCTCGGTCGCATCGACAGCCGCTCTCGCACCCGAGCCTCCCTCGAACAGACGTTCTGGGACGACAAGGGCAGCCTCGGCCTGGAGGTGCGGGACCCGTTCGACACCTCCGAGCTTGGACTCCGGAAACACACCGGATCCGTTACTGAACGCCTGACGCGCGACTGGGACGGACGAACGGTGTCCCTCTCCTTTTCATACCGCTTTGGCAATGGGAACCAAAAGAAAAACCGGTCCCCATCCGGAGGCGGCGGCGTGGGTCCGATGGGCGGCGGCTGATGCTCGGATCGTCTCGGGAATCGCCTCCGTTTCAAGGAAAAAGCAATTGGGCTTTCTCCGATTGCTTCCCCCCATATGTCGATTCGTTTTTCCACAACTCGCAGATTGCCCCGTGCCCTCTGCTGCCCCCTCCCCTCCTCCCAACGGTTTGGGAACCTCTTCCCAGGAGGAGGGGACCTCCGAATCGCCTTCCCCCTCAGCGGAACTGGAGGAGCCTAATCTGCCCCACGGCGGATTCACGTGGACCGAGATTGGCATTATTGGGGGGCTCTGCGTTCTGCTGGCAACCATCTCGTTCCTTGCCAACCTCAACAGTTCCTGCTGCGCGCCGGAAACCCAGGCGGAGATGTTTCGGGATGCCGCGACGAAATTATCGATCGTGCTCTTATGGGGGCTCGCTGCTCTTCCCATCTTCTGGACCTGTGTTCGCCTGCATCCGCGCACCCGAGGCTGGAGCGTGCGGGGATGGGGACTTGTGCTGGGCGGGCACCTCCTCTTGGCCGCTGTGGTTCCGTACCTCGTAGACGTTGGGATGCACGCTGTGCGCGCTGGTACGGTCGCGCTCTGGCCGCCCTCCGATCCGCCCGAAAACCCCTTTCATCCGATTGAGATTCTGACCGAACTCGAATTTTTGAATCTGCTGGTTCCGTACACGATCCTGCTGATGATCGGAATGGGCCGGTACGAATACCTGCGGTCCCAGGCCCGCCAGGAGCAGGCCGAGAAACTGGAGCGCGAAGCCGAGCAGTTGCGATCCCAGTTGACGGAGGCCCGGCTGGAGTCGCTGCGGATGCAGCTCAATCCGCACTTCTTCCACAACACGCTGCACACCATTTCGACGATGGCCGGCCGCGATCCTGAGGGCATTCGGCAGGCAACTGCGCGGCTCAGCGATCTGATGCGCTACGTCCTCTCGACCTCCGACCAGCAGGAGGTGACGCTGGAAGAAGAGCTGGACGTCCTCGAAAGCTATCTCGACATTCAGAAGCTCCGTCTCGACGACCGCCTCGACGTCACCTTCGACGTCGATCCGGGCGTGCGCTCTGCGCTCGTGCCCACGCTGTTGCTCCAGCCGCTCGCCGAGAATGCGGT
>CAZTDC010000450.1:0-2904 GCA_964612165.1 uncultured Salinivenus sp. | reverse complement strand
AGAGGCTGGAGCTCTCAACACTGCCAAGTTCTCCGCTTCCGACGATGCGCAGCTCTTCGCCAGGAGCCTCGTCGGAGTTGGTGTCCAGGCCTCTCTCCGAAACAGCGGTTCCCCCCGTAATTGAGTTCGAGGATACCTCATCGCCGTCGGCGCCATCGGGGGTGTGCATCTCGAGCGTCTCGCTATTCAGGTCGAGCGTTGCTCCGTCCGCCACCTTTGCGTCCTGTGTGAAGCGGTACGTGCTTCCGGAGGCCAGCGAAATAGCGTCCGAGCCTTCCACCTCGACATCGAGGATGAGGTCGTCGTTCCGCGGGCTGTCCTTGGTCGGAAACTCGATGCCGGTGGTACGGGGCGTGGTGTTCGTGTACTCTAGGTGGATCCCCTCTTCACCGGTGACGAAGTCACTTCCGCCCGTCGAGCTAGCTGTGCGGCAGCTTCCCGTGCCGAAGTCTGTAGCCGGGAAGACCAGCGCATCCTGAGGGTCCACGTTTTCGAGCACGAAGTCCCCATCTCCACGCTCGATGACGAGGTTGCAGTAGAGGCGCAGCTCACCGTTGGCACTGAAGCCAAACTGTCCACCCGTCAGCTCGAAGCGCTCGGCTGCGGCGTAGGGCCGCGCCAGCCGGATTATCGCACCGTCCGCACTCTTGTCGATGGCGAGCTCCTCCACAACGCGGTCCACGCGGTCCACGCCCGACGGCAGAAGCTCGGCGTCGGTGGCCGTGCTCGCGTCCCCTACGTATTCGATGCGATACGGGTCTTGCGCGGTCCCGGAGTCTACGATGTACGGGATGTCCTCCCCGTCAAGAAGGGATTCAGAGTCTCCCTCAATCAGCTCACCCGTCGCATCACTGGACTCGTTCAGGACCAGAAGGGGCTCGTCGAAGGTGCCGCTGCCGGTGGCGTCACCATCCTGATCCCCCATGGCAAGGCGGCCGTTCGTGACGAGGTCCCCATCAGTGAGATCAAGGGTCTGGGCCACTTCGATGCCCGGGAAGGGGCTCGACCCCGACACGTCGACCTCCACGCTTGTGCCGGTGTCCTTATCCACCAGCACACGCTCGACGTCGAAGAAGGAGTCTCCTTGGATTAGCTGTGTCTCCCCACCCGCGAAGATGTATTCGCTGTCGTCGGGGGATCCATTCTGTTGGAATCTCGGATTCGTAGGACTCGTGCTCGTGGTGCGGACGACCACATTCCCCTCAAACGTGAGGTTATGGGTAGAACCGGATTCGATCTGGACCAGTCCGCCCTCGTTGGTAAAGTCCTGCTGCGCGACGGACGATCCCGTTACGCCGCTCGGAAGTTGGTCGGCATTGAACTCGACCTCAGAGTCCGTGACTTCCACGTCGTCCTCGAACGTCGCCACGTTGTCGAACTGCACGTCGGCAAGGGCGCCGTTAATGTCGGCACCATTGCCGAAGGTAGAGGTGTTTCCAAAGATCGCCTCGATGGTAGCGTCATCTACGCTTCCGCGCACGCCAAGCTCACCGTCGACGTTGATGTCGAGGTTCGAGGCGGTCTCGAGCCTCGTGTTATTGTCGGCAATCGTGAGGTTGGCCGTAACGTTGAGCGACGTGCTCTCGCCCGAGAACTCATCGTCGACGTCTCCGAACTTCGCGAAAGTGTTCGGGGCGGATCCACCTGCGTTTTGGATCGAGACGCTTCCCCGAAATTCCTCAAGGAAGGGGAACTTGACCTGACCGACTTGCTCATCGGTCGCAAGTTCGGACGTCCCCGTTGCGCCGAGGCTCGTCTGCTCGAACACTGTCGTTCGGGTGCCCCCGCCGCCATTTCTGAAGCGCTGGTATTCCAGCGGCACGCGAATGGTCCCGCCTCCCTCAAAGGTGAAGTTTGCATCCGTAGTGGAGCCAGGACTGAAGAGGCGGATCGTGAGCACTTCTGCGCCTGTGATGGTCCCCGACGCCGAGAACGTCGGATCTCGATCACTATCAACGTTCATGTCAGCGATACCCCCCGTCGGATCTCGATCCGTGTAACTCAGAAGCTCCCCTGTAGCATCGAGGGTCCCCGCGACGTCGATGTCGTCGGCGATCTTCAGCAGATCTGGCGCTGTGGCATTAGAGCCGTTCTCGAACGTCACGGTCGCGCCCGACTGCACCTCCAAGCTCGTGATCTGAACAACGTCCTCAGCGGCTGGGTCTCCAGCAACCGTCTCGATCCGGCCGTTTCCTTCGAAGCGGACTTCACCGGTGTCGCCGGTGCTGACGTTCGCGTAGCGGGTCCCAACCCCGTCACCCTCGACAAAATTGGCTTTCCCTTCTCCAAACTTCAGGGCAAGGTTCTCGTCCGGGAACACAATATCGACATCATCGAGGACGACATTTCCCTCTCGGACGTCTAGGTCATTGTCGAGCGTCAGGTCGACCTCCTGCTCATTCCCGCTGGCGTCCTCCCCACGGAACGTCACGCTTGCCGCTGTGGCGGACAGTTCATACTCCGAAAGGGCCGCCGGGCCGTCCGCATCGCCAGTCGCGAGCACCACGACGACCCCACCTGTTCCGGCATCAGTAATGGCGTCTTGAAGCTGCGCCTCAAAGTAGGGGTTGGACGCACTACCTCCGGCAGTACCACTTGTGTTTTCGCCGGGCTCGGTCGGGTCATAGTACGTCTGTCCCATTGCGGCACCGACCGAGAGGCCGGCGACGATGAGGAGAGCGATGCCAACCCTGAAGAAAGATTTGAGGTGTCTCGTCATCGTATCGGTAACGTTTCCCATGGAGTTTGGTGGACTGTGCATATCTGCGTGGTCGGGCGAGCAGTCGTGGGCGTCGGGTGAGCGGTCCTCGTCGGCCGAAGTGAATGGGGATGATGTGCTCATCATCAGATGTCTCATTGCTAACCGGCAGTGCCTCGAGTCGCGAGCGTGAATCGCGAGCGTGG
>CAZTDC010000449.1:0-2914 GCA_964612165.1 uncultured Salinivenus sp. | reverse complement strand
GCCGCGTCGCCGCAGAACTGGGCTTTGCAGTACGGGTGAAGCGCCTCGCAGCGAGCGCGCTTCTGTTCCACGAGGTGGACGGGCACGCCGCGCTCGTGAAGAGCCCGCACGGCCGCCCCGCCGACGCGCCCGCCCCCGATCACGAGGACCGGCTCGGTGTGCTCCTCGTCCGAGATGACTTCCCGGTTGAGGGTGCGAAGCTGCTCGGTCGTACCCGTCACGACCAATACGCTCGTGGGGGCCAGTGGGGTGTCCGGGCGCACGGGGTGCAGCGACCCGCGCTCCCAGCCCCCGACGACGGTCACGCCCGTCCGTCCGCGGAGCCGGGCCTCCCGGATGGTTTGTCCCTCCAGGTTGGTGTGGTGTACCGGCAGTTCCGCGAAGCGAAGGTCGCGGTACTGCCCAATGGGATGAACCTCCCCGTACTGTGCGGTCACGCGGGTGGCCAGCTGTTCTCCCAACCACCGCTTGATGGGAAGCACCTGCGTCGCCCCGCTCAGCTCCAGGATGTCCTGTGAATCGTCGTCACTCACGAGAGCGGCGAGGGAAACGTCCGGGGCCACCTCGCGCACCGTGAGCGTGACGTTCGTGTTCGTCTGATCGTCGTGGTTGGCCAACACGAATCGTGCCTGGTTGGCCTGCACCGCCTCGTAGGTCGCCTTGTCGTCCACCTCACCGGTCACCACCTGAATGCCGTCGACGTACAGGTTGGCGGCGGTGTGGGGATCGGGCTCCAACACCACGTACGGAATGTCGTCCCGCTCCAGGCGCCGCACCACTCCCTGCGCGATCGCGTCGTAGTTTGTGAGAACGACGTGGTCCGAGGTGCCGACCGGAAGGGACCGAGGGGCGCGGTTGCGGATCTGCGACTCCAGCCACGGCGCGTAGAAGAACCGAATAAACGCGAACGGCAGGACGATGAGCAGCATCACGATGCCGGACAGCAGGACGAACACGCTGAAGAGGCGCCCGATGTCCGACTGGAACGTGATGTCCCCGAAGCCGAGGGTGCTCATCACCGTCAGCGTCCAGTAGAGCCCCGTGATCCAGGAGTGCTCCTTCCCCTCCACGTACACCATGATGAAGTGAAACACCACCGTAAAGACGGCGATGACCACCAGCAAAAAGATGACGTACCGCAGCAGGATGGACAGATTGCGCTTCACCTCGCGGTCCTTCAGAAAGTAGGAGAGGTGGGTGCTGATCGTTTTCATGAGAGATGGGAACTACGAAGCTGAAGTGATCGATGGGGCGAGGGTCCTACGCGTTCGCAGATCCGTTTGTGTTCACAAACGGTCGAGCGCGTCATCACAATCTTACGACGCCGCTTTGTCGGCGCGCGAGGAACGCGCGAACCCTTCTTGGCGACCGCCGAACACCCGGTCCATGAACGATCGCTCGTAGGCCGTCTCAGCGAGGATAACAGAACAGTCGACCTTCTCGACGACGTCGAGGGCCCCGAGGTCGCCCGTCAGGCGGGCCAGCAGGCCCTCTTCGCTGGCCCCCAGGATGAGGAGCGTGTGGTCGGGGGCACGGGCGGCGATGGCATCGTCCACGTGGTCGGCCACAGTCACGATTCGGGGCGCATCTTCGAGGCCGTGCGCCTCCGCCCACGCGGCGAGTTGCTCTTCGTGGTCGGTTCGGTTGTCCGGATCGTTCGTCACGTTGAGCAGCGTCACCTCGGCGTCAAATTCGTCTCGGAGCATGCGCGTCACATTTGCACTGACCTCCGACCCGGGCCCACCCCGCGTGGGGACGAGCACCCGCGAGGGATCAAAGCCGCGGTCCCGAAAGACGACGAAGTCGCACGCCAGCGTGCCGAGCAGGTCGCCCGCAAAGTTCTCGACCCGTCCCGGCGAGCCGTGCGCATCGGGGCCCCAGCCAAGGACGACCACGTCGGCCTTCTGCGTCTTTGCGGCGTCGAAGATTGCAGAATATGCATCCCGAGCCAGGATGGTGTGCGTCTCCACATCCACACCCAGCGTTTCGGCGTCGGCCTCCGCCGCGGCCAGGAGTTCCTGGGACTCGGTGTCACGTTCACCGATGCGCCGGGCCCCGGCGTCCAGGGGCACCTGGTAGGGCACCTCTACGATGTGAACGGCCACGACCACGCCGTTCTCGTGCTGTCGGGCGAGGCTGCTGGCCAGGGTAATGAGGTTCGTCTCGTGCTCGGGATTGGCGAGAGGCACCATCACGCGGTAGCGCGAGGCGTCGGGCTGGACGGCCTCGGCGGCCGCCACGGCCGAATCCGGCATCTCGTCGGTTCGGCGCAGGATGTAGTCGCCGAAGACGCCCTGCTTCTCGGTCTGGCCCCGCACGTACACGTAGAACCACACCACGGCGACGACAACGAAGAGCAGGCTCAGAAGAATCTCAATGCCGTTCATAAAGGCAATGAGGCCGAACGACGCAATGGCACCGAGGAGGGGGACGGCCGGGTAGAAGGGAACGGTGTAGTCCGGCTCGTATTCCGGCACCTCAGCCTCCCGCATCACGACGAGAGCGAGGTTGAGCAGACCGTACACGATGAGGTGGAGCACGCTCCCCGCCTTCGCCAGCGTCTTCACGTCGCCGACGACGATGAACAGCAGGATGAGCCCCCCGGTGAAGGCGATCGATCGGTGCGGGGTGGCATAGCGCTCGTGAATGGCATTCAGCCAGTCGGACACCAGCTTGTCGCGACCCATCGCGAAGTTGATGCGCGAGGAGGCGAGAATCGACGCGTTGGCGCTGGAGGCCGTTGCCAGCAGGCCGCCCACCGTGAGGGCCACCACGCCCGCCGGCCCCAGCACGAGCCGCGCCACTTCGACGACGGCGATGCCGTCGACGCTCGCTACCTCCTCCCACGGCAGCACGGCATTGACGAGCAGCATGATGACCGCGTACAGGACCGTCACGATGAGGACGCTCCCGA
>CAZTDC010000448.1:0-2917 GCA_964612165.1 uncultured Salinivenus sp. | reverse complement strand
ATCGACCTGCTGGAGTTCGTGCGCTCGAACCGCCGGTACTTCACGATCAAGCCGAACGACGCCTACGGTGGCGCCGGGGTGACCCTTGGCTTCGAGGCCTCGCAGTCAGACTGGGAGGCGGCGATCGATCAGGGCGTGGAGACTGGAGCGGTGGTTCAGGAGACCGTCGATATCCACCGTGAACCCTTTTTGATGCCGACGGACGACGGCTGGGATGAGGTGCCCGCCATTATCGACCTCGACCCGTACGTCAACGGGCCACTCGTAGGTGGTTGTCTCTCACGCATTTCGGCGACGAATCTCGCAAACGTCACGAAGGGGGGCGGCACGCTCCCCACCTTTATCCTCCGCAACACCTACAGCGATGACACTCCCTTCCGGTAACGACCAGCGAGGTGAGCCCGCGCCCGCCCGAGTGGCCGTGCTCGACCTCTATGATGGGATCAAAAACCAGGGCATGGCGGCCCTCCGCGCTCATCTCGCGGCGGTGGATGGCCGCTACAGGGGACGGCCCGTGGAGGTAGATATTCTCGACGTACGACAAGACGCCCCTCAGCCAGGCCTCGACCACGATATCTACATTTCCACCGGTGGCCCCGGCAGCCCGTTCGACGGGGAAGACGCGACCTGGGAGGCCCGCTATTTCGACTGGATATCGGCCCTCTGGGAGCACAACCAGTCGGCCGCGCCGACGGACCGGAAGCACGCGCTCTTTATCTGCTACTCATTCCAGTTGCTGTGCCGCCACCTTCGGTTGGGCGCCGTAACGAAGCGTGCGTCGCAATCGTTCGGCATCTTTCCGGTGCACAAGACGGACGCGGGACGGGACGATCCGCTGTTGCACACGCTGCCGGATCCGTTCTGGGCGGCAGACTTTCGGTGGTGGCAGGTAGTCCGACCGAAGCGAGACCGGCTGCAAGAGCTTGGCGGGGGACTTCTGGCCTGGGAGGACCAGGCGGACGACACGTCCGGGGAGGACCGGGCCGTGATGGGCATTCGGCTCAGCCCCGAAATCGTCGGCGTGCAGTTTCACCCGGAAGCCCATCCCGACGGCATGCTCGATCACTTCCACAAGCCGGAGCTACAGAAGATGATTGTTGAACGGTTTGGGACCGCCAAATACAAGCGGCTCCTCCACCGCCTCGACGAGATGGACGCCCTCATGCAGACCCATGCGACGGTGGTTCCTGCGTTTCTGGAGCGGGCCATCGATCCCTCGATTCGATCTGCGGAAGCGGTCCAGGCCACGGCTTGAACACGGCGTTCGCCCGTTTCTTCCACGTCCAATCGGTCCATGAGTCAATCTCGCGTCCAAATTCTACGGCGACACGACGAAACCCTCGCCGGGCGACTCCGGGGACGCGTGTATCGCTCTGAGGTGCTCGATACGCGAAAGCCGTATTATGTCTACGAGGCTCCCGGTGTCCGGGAGGCTGCACGCCCACCTCTGATTGTGCTACTCCGAGGGCATGAGCGCGAGTGGGTGAACATCGCCGAAGACGACACCCGGAAGCGGACCTCGATTGAGGACCTGGACCGCCTTATTCAACTGGGCTTTTTGCCACCGGTTCGGGCCGTGATGCCCGGGCTCAACAGCGTCGATAACCACGTCCCCTCGCTCGGAATCGACATGGAGGGCTCCTGGTCGAACTACGATAGGAGCCTGGGTACGGGCCAGTTCTGGACGTATCTTACGGAAGAGCTCCTCCCGGACGTCACAGACCGATACGCCGAACCGGAGAGCCCCCATCTTGTAGTCGGGTTCTCGCTGGGCGGCTTTACAGCCAGCCTGCTCGCAACTCGCCAGCCCGACCTGTTCGACCACGTTGCCATCTATGACGGCCTCTTTCCCTGGCCTCGTCACGACGATCCGCGGGAAGAGGGCGGTCCGTACTCCGATCCGATCTGGACTGAGTCAGGTCTCTTTGGGCCGGCTTTGGGCGATCCACCGAAGCGCGCGGTCCTCCGTCGCTGGAATCCAGTCAACCGCCTGAAAAGCGCTGATCGGCAACTACGCCGCCAGTTGCAGGACACCACGTTCTGGGTAGCCTGTGCTGCCGGAGACGGCGATCAGGGGAATCGGGACCGGGCGCGGTTTGTGGTCAAATTGCTTCGCCAGCGCGACGTGCCTCTCGGCCTCGACCGGATCGTCTTCCACGAGAAGGCGCGCCACACCTGGCACTGGGCCGATCTCTTTCTCCTGCGGGTGCTGATTGGGGCCCTTCCCCGGGCCGAGTCCATGGAGCAGGTGCGAGGGGCAGTCAGAAAGTAGGAAGGGAGTGACAACGAGAGGTGGAAAATTCATCCGGGCGCAGGGGGCGGCCCGTTGGAGGCTGGTGGATCCGGAGTGGTATCGGTCTCCTCGCGCGCTTCGGCCCAGGTGTCACTGGTGAGGAGGACCTGCTTTGCCTCCCGAAGCGACACGTCAAGTGCATCGAGAATTTTCTGGACGGTCTCCATCCGCGAGTGGCCGTCTCGGCGGAGGCGCTGGAATGTGGTCTCGATATTTTCCTCACCGGGCGGGGAGGGCGGAGAGGAATCCATCGAATCGTTGGTCGGCATGGCGGAGGGAGGGCTCAGTTCGAGTTGGTACGGCCTGCCTCGCGAAGGAGCTCTCGCAGACGGTCGAGGGGCAGGGCCTTCTGCACATTGCCCTCGCGCCCTTTGACCGTTGTCGCGGCGGTGAGGGCGTTGTACGCGGCCTCCTCGACGGCCTCGACCGTACCGAGAAAGAGCGGACTCATCTTGGCATTGGGGAGGAGGGTGTCCGATCGGGGGGAGCGATCGCCTGTGCGTCGGTTTTGCGTGGAAAAGGCAATCACGAAGTCCCCCGAGCCATTGCTGGAGTAGCTGCCGGTGCGAGCGAGGCCGAGCATGGCCCGCTTGGCCATCCGCTCCAGGTTGCGGGGCGAGATCG
>CAZTDC010000447.1:0-2922 GCA_964612165.1 uncultured Salinivenus sp. | reverse complement strand
AAGACCGTGAGGACCTGCAAAGCGAACTGCCTCCAGTTGGCGCGAATGCCCTGGGTGAAATTCTGCATTAGCAGGGAATCGATTGCGGGGTTAAGATTACTCGCTCGAACCGCGCTCCGGGGCAGGCGCCGTGTCCCCGGCCGGATGTCGATCATCAGGGTCGATCAGCCGAGCGAGGGAGCGACGTAGCGAAGGCGAAAACCAGACTACAACGGCGGCGAGAATGAGCAAAAGCGTCCACATGATACACATGAGCGTCGATGGGCAAGAGTGGTGAAAGGAAAGCTCGCTTTCGTAGATTATCCGACGGCACACCGGTTGCCGCCGGCCTCCAGGTCGACGACGTCGCCTTTCGGCCAGTCGCCGGTCGTATTGGCAGTGATAATAGTCTCGTGATTCGGCGGGGTCGGCGGTACGTTTTCAGTCACGCGGTCCACGAAGTGCTCTTCGGATTCTTGCAGGGCCTCGACCTCGTTCTTAACCGTGCCCAGCGGGGCCCCCGCGACCTCCTCGTCGAACGGAATCGGCTCGGAGGCATGGCCTGGAAGCACCGTCAGGTCGCCCGGAAGGCGGGCCAGACGCTGGAGCGAGCGGTGCAATTGCCGGGCCTTCTGGCGGCCCTGCTTTGCGCCCGCGTCCAGGTCGGGGCGCCCGACGCCCCCGAGGAAGAGGGTGTCGCCGGTAAAGAGGGCCTCGTTCCCAAGCCGGTAGGTCATGCTTTCAGGCGTGTGGCCGGGGGTGTGAAGGACCTCGACGGTTGCGGTGCCTACGTCGAGCGTATCGCCATCCGCCAGAGGTTCGTGATCGAACGACACCCGGTCCTGCTCGGGCAGATAGAGCGTCGTGCCAGTGGTGCCCGCCAGCTGGCGGGCCCGCGAGAGGTGATCGGCGTGAATGTGCGTATCGGCCACGCCGGTGATGATCCAGCCTCGCTTTTCGGCCTGCCGCTCGTACACTTCTGGCGCAAGGGCCGGATCGACGACGAGCGCCTCGCCTTCGCTCCCGATCAGGTAAGAGAGGCAGCCCTTCCCGGTCCGCCGCACCTGGACGACCGTGGCGTTGGCGTCAGCAAATGCGACGTCTGCGGCATTCCAGGCAAACGTCCAGCCCCGTAGGCCACCCGTCAGCGAATAGGCGTCGACGCCCTGCTTGCGGAGCTGCCGTGCGGCCATGCGGCTCGTCTTTCCGGCGCCGCAGACGGTTACGACTGGCGCGTCGTCGGGCACGGAAAGGTCATCGTAGACGTCCTCGCGCCCGGCCTTCAGAGCCTCGTAGCCCCCGACGTGGCGGCTGCCGGGCACGTGCCAGTCCTCGTACTGCTCGCGGGGCCGTACGTCGAGGACATAAACAGCCTCACCTTGGTCGAGCGCGGCGCGCAGTTTATCGGTTGTGACTTCGGGAACGGAGGGAGGTTCAGTCGACATGGTTCAGGAAAAGTAGGTTGAGTCTGGCAAAGCGAAAGTCGTGAAACAGCGTTAGCGGGGGAAGCTCCACCCGATTCCGACGGTACCCCACGGGCCGATGGGCGCGGACTCGAAGGTGTCTCTCCCGATGGTCACGTCGTCACCGTTCAAGGTGTAGGAGACGCCGACCACCGGGCTGATGAAGAGGTTGCCGAGACCCGTATACCATCGGTATCCCGCGCGCAGGCCGACGGAGTATCGCGTGCGACGCTCAGTTATGCCACTTGCGTCGTGGGTGATGTCGAACTGTACAACGCCAGCCTCAGGTCCGGCGTAGAAGCCGCCCGGCCCGCCCCCGAAGAAATGTTCGGCGTGGATCTCGGCCCCCATCATTGAGGCTTCGAAGCCGTCGTTGCCATGGAGGCCCTCAGGCAGATTGAGGCCGAAGCCTTCGAGGGTGTAGTTCCACCTTCCGACCTGGAAGCCAACGTGTCCGCCCCCGCCTTCTAAGATGTAGGAGACTGGTTCCACCTTGAGGTCGAGGTGCCGGTCGGTATCGGGTTGAGCAGCGGACGGATGGGCAGACGCGAAAAGGAGAAATGCAGTAAAGAGGGCAGAAAGCGTTCGCATGGCGAATAGGAAGCGTTGGTATGACAATTGGTATGACAAATCGCAAACGAGAGTGCGTAGTAGGGTGTCGACTTCATTGGAGCGGCAGTCCATCCCGCCTCCTCCGATTCGGCCTGCTCCTCATCGAGGGCCGTCAGGTCGCAGGCAATGAAAACCGAACCGTTCATGGTAGACGGAGGAGCGTGTTGGTAATTGTTCAATTGATAAATTGAATAAATAGGAGAACGTTCGCCGACTCGTCGCCCCCAGGCACCGGCTTATCGCTTGTCCTCTACCGGTCGTCCGGTTGCCGCCCAATCGGGCAGCCCCTCTGTCAGCCGGTAGGCGGTCCGGCCCTCTTCGCGCAGGTGCCGCACCGCGTCGTCGGAGTAGACGCAGTACGGTCCCCGGCAGTAGGCCACAATCTCTTTGTCCTCGGGGAGGTCATCGAGGTGGTCATCGATCTGATCCACCGGGATGGAATAGGCCCCAGGAATGTGACCGGTCTCGTACTCCTCTTCCGGGCGGACGTCGAGCACGACGACATCATCGTCCTGCAGGCGGGCTTCTAACTCGCTGGGCGAAAGAGCCTCCATCTCCTGGCGGGCCGACAGGTACCGCTGTACAGTCTCCTCAATCTCGGACAAGCGGGATTCGGCCATCGCCCGCATGGCCCGCCAGGCACGGTATACCTCCGGCCCGGCGAGGCGGTAGTAGGCCCGCGTGCCGTCCTTCCGCCGTCGCACCAGGCGCTCTTTCTTCAGCACCTGCAGGTGGCGGGACGTGTTGGCGACCGACATGCCGGTCTCCTCCGCCAACTCGTCGACGGACCGCTCCCGCTGGGCCAACAGGTCAATTAGCTCCAGCCGGGAGGCGCTGGAGAAGGCCTTGCCCATGCGGGCGAACTGGT
>CAZTDC010000446.1:2510-2933 GCA_964612165.1 uncultured Salinivenus sp. | reverse complement strand
GCTCCCTTGTTATTGGGCGGGGTTATCGGTTGTTATCCGGCACGAAATGACCTATTCCGAGACCCTATATTCGGCCCTCTTCGTGGCACCTCGGGCCCGCGCACGATACAACAATGCCTTCTTGCTCAACGGATGGCTGATCGATCAAACGAAGCGCCCGTCGAAAATGACGGTTCCGAGCCGTCGAACGGCTGGCCTGGATCCAGTGTCGAAAACCGGGGCGAGCTCGCCAACCCGCCCCTCTCTGGGATTTGACAAAACTCTTCCGGTCTGGGGGAGGACGAAGGCTCTGAGAGGGCCTCCGGTTCGGAGGCTTTAGAAGACCCGGAGCGTCTGCGCGAGCTGCAGGAGAGTCTCGGCCCTCCGGAGGAGTTTTCTGCCCAGGTTTCCGTCTGTATCTCCTGCGCGGAATATGCTCGGTAC
>CAZTDC010000446.1:0-2500 GCA_964612165.1 uncultured Salinivenus sp. | reverse complement strand
ACCGCTGCCAGCAAACGCTGACGATTGTGGCGTCAGGTGACCGACGCTCGAAACCGCCAGAGTAGTTGTGCGAGGTCATTAGGACCGTTCTGGGAGTGACCTGCCGATCCGAATGCCCTACCAAATTGAATGAGGTCCCGTGCGCCGGAACGCCGGGCCTCCCTAGCGCGATACCCTAAACTTAAAGGAACTTTCTGTTACAGAATCGTTAAAGGAAGTAGCTTGGCCACAGTACTCTAGAAGTTGGCCAAGCGGCCCATTGATCCCACCGAGCGTGGGGAGGATTCTCAAATGAAAAAACAGCAGCGCACCTTTTCGCACCCGTTCCGTAAGACCTTTCGGCACCGGCCACTCGCTGGCCTCGACCAGAGGCGTGAATCAAGAAAGCGAAAGGCCATTCAGGAGTTCAGGCGTCAAAAAACAGCCAGATTGGTTGACGGCGCTTCGACGGGGGCATCCTCTGACTGGTCGCCCAACCAATTAGAGCGGATCTGGCAGCATACGACAGGGTAGCCGTATAAGTCCTGCTCTATCTACTACAGGTCCTTCGAAGGAAGGGCCTCGCAAATGAAAGCCCGCCTAGGCGAGCGCCTGAGCGGGCGTTTTTGTTTGGTGCCTATATCTGGACCGTGTTTTCGCCTGCAGCAACGCGTTCTGCAGCCGTGAGTGGACCCACTGAGCGGCCCTGCCCATCGGCTTGCTCTGGGCCCGGGGTCCAACGAGCCGTCGGTGTGCACCATTTTACGCCCATGCCCGCCTCGAAGCATTGGAAATGCTGAGGCCCGCTTGGAGATGGACCCGTACCTTGTAGCGAGGTCCCCTCTCCACGTAGTACCCACAACAATGCCTTGAGGAAGAGTACGCTTTCTAAAACACTCCATAAAACCACTACTCAACAGGATGAACTGATGACAACCGCCTCACAGCGCCTAAAAACAAACAGGCCGCCGGCCCTCAGCGGCACGGCACCCTCCGAAACAGCCGTAGCCGACTTTGCAGCCCAACTGCGAGGCACGCTCGTCCAGCCCGGAGACGCTACGTACGACGACGCGCGCTCCCTCTATAACGCCATGATCAACAAAAAGCCGCGCTTCATCGCACAGTGCGTTGACGTGGCCGACGTCATCGTGGCGGTCAACTTTGGCCGGGACAACGATCTGCTAATGGCCATTCGCGGCGGCGGACACAACGGCCCGGGTCTGGCGATGGTCGACGACGGGCTCGTCATCGACCTCTCGGCAATGAATGCCGTTCGCGTCGATCCCGACGCCCGGACCGCCCGCGTTGAGGGCGGTGCTACCTGGGGCGACGTGGACCACGCTACCCACGCCTTTGGTCTAGCGGCGGTCAGCGGTATCATTTCGACGACCGGCGTCGCCGGTCTCACGCTTGGTGGGGGCCACGGCTACCTCTCGCGCAAGTACGGCCTGGCAGTTGACAACCTGCTTGGGGCCGACGTGGTGCTGGCTGACGGGCGTCTTGTTCACGCGAGCGACGAAGAAAATCCGGATTTGTTTTGGGCGCTGCGCGGCGGTGGGGGCAACTTCGGCGTCGTCACGTCCTTCCTCTTCCAGGTGCATCAGGTCGACACCGTTCACGCCGGACCAACGTTCTGGCCGATGGAGCAGGCCGAGACGGTGTTGCGCTGGTACCGGGACTTCCTTCCGAGCGCCCCGCGGGACCTGTACGGATTCTTCGCGTTCCTCACGGTGCCGCCAGGGCCGCCCTTCCCCGAGGCCCTTCACGGCAAGAAGATGTGCGGAGTCGTTTGGTGCTACACCGGGCCGGAGGACGAAGTTGAGCAGACGTTCGCTCCAGTCTTGAAGGTGGGCGAGCCCGCCCTCCACGGCGTTCAGGCCATGCCGTACCCGATGATGCAGAGCATGTTTGACGAGCTCTATGCATCGGGAGACCAGTGGTACTGGAAGGGCGATTTTGTCAAGGAGATTTCGGACGAAGCCGTCGCGCTGCACGTCGAGCACGGTGCGGAGCTCCCGTCAATGCTCTCGACGATGCACCTCTATCCAATCGACGGGGCGGTCCACGAAGTCGATGAGAACGAGACGGCTTGGAGCTACCGCGACGTCATGTACTCGATGGCGATTGTCGGTGTAGACCCCAACCCCGAGAAGAACGAAGAGCTCCGGAGATGGACGCGAGGCTACTGGAACGCGCTGCACCCGCACTCCGCCGGTGGGGCCTACCCGAACTTCCTGATGGACGAGGGCCAGGAACGGGTTCGAGCCAGCTACCGCGGCAACTACGACCGGCTCGCGCAGGTGAAGGCGACCTATGATCCGGATAACCGCTTCCGCGTCAACCAGAACATCCAGCCGGCGGGCACATCGTAGAAGTAGGCAGTTGATCTCGCCAACCGTCACGGCGAGGCCGGAAATGTAAACGGCGAAAAGTGATGCACTGATTTTTACGTCCTACTGGGATTTTGGGCCCGCGTGAACACTTTCACGTGGGCCTTTCTGTGTTGAGTCGGCAGAAAGGC